>NZ_JBNUPK010000003.1:0-206918 GCF_050409465.1 Facklamia sp. P12950 | reverse complement strand
TCAGTTTTCAATGAGCTTCGCTGCCATAAGTGACAACTTCTATATACTAGCATGGTTTAGACTTTTTGTCAAACCTTTTTAAAAAGTTTTTTTAAACTTTTTTTCTTTCGTTTCGGTCGTTCGTGACGACAAGAAATAATATAACATGGGTTGTCTTCTTAAGTCAAGGGCTTTTCAAATTTTTTTCACCTTTTTTCTTATCACTTTGTTATAATATTAATTACTTCATATAAGAGGAGCTTTCTTATGAATAAAATTATTGAGTTTACAATCGAAGATTTGCCATTACTTTGGGAATCGACCGTGGGGCTCGAACGAGAAACCGTTCGAATCAATTTCAACGGATCAATTAGTGAGAGTGACCATCCTCATGATTGGGGAAACCGTTCCTTCCACCCTTATCTTCAAACTGATTTTTCTGAAAGTCAATTAGAGTTAATTACTCCACCCTTTTCTACTAATGAAGAGGTAATCAATTGGTTAGCTGGTCTTCACCAGATAACACAGCATAGAATTTCAAATTCGAAGCCAGCAGAAATGCTTTGGCCTTATAGTATGCCACCTCAATTATCTAATATTAATCAAATTCGAAGCGCTGAATTAGATAATAAAGATGACTATAATTATCGTAAATATCTTATTTCATACTACGGCAAAAAAGTTCAACTACTATCAGGCATCCATTATAACTTTCAAATTAATGATCAGCTTTTAAATCAAAAACTGAATTCCTCAAAATCAAAATATATCTCCAATCGAAATAAGGTTTACATGGACTTGACACGTAAATATCTTTACTACCGCTGGGTATTAACTTATCTTTTAGGGGCCACCCCTTATTTTTCAGATGATTACGAGACTGTTTTATACGGCAAACCCCACAAAACAGTTATGAAATCAGTTCGCCAAAGTCGCTATGGCTACAGGAATAGTAAAAACGTTTCAGTTTCCTATAATAATTTTCAAACATATGTCACAGATATTGAAGATCTCATTTTTCAGGGGATTCTACATTTTGAGAAGGAGCTCTACCGAGATGTTAGAATGCGGGGGGCTAAACCTAATCGCGCAATGCTCAAGGAGGGCATTTCTTATTTAGAATTTAGAAATTTTGATCTTAATCCTTTTCAACCATTTGGAATCAGTTTGGAAGACCTCGATTTTGTAAAAGTATGGATTCTTGCTCTTCTTCTTCACCAACAGACAATTAGCGAAGAAGAAATTAATCTAGCCAATGAACGTAACCAAAATACAGCAGAATCTAACCCTATCGATCCATTAATCAATAAAGAACTTATTAAGTCTTTCTCATATACCTTACAAACTGTTGCAGAAAACCTAGATGCTCATTACTATCCCGACTCTTATTTAGGTCAGCTTGTTGCTAAAAAGTTTATGCAAATAGAGCAACCCTCCCAAACGCTTGCAGGCCAAATCACTAGTCAATATACCGACTTTAAAGACCTTTCCCAGGGCTTGCTTAAACTTAGCCAAATTTTTCAAAGACAGTCTTTAAAAAACAAATATCTCCTTCATGGTTTTGAGAAGTTAGAACTTTCGACACAAGCCTTAATAAAAAAAGCGATAGAGCTTGGTATTCAAGTTACCATCGTTGATATTGAAGATAACTTAATTGAACTTCAATTCAATGAGCATACAGAATTAATCAAAAGTGCTAATATGACTTCCTTAGACAGCCAGGTTTCATACTTCTTAATGGATAACAAATCAGCTACTAAATTGGTTCTTGATAGAGAAAAAATTCAAACACCTAAAGGGAGAAAATTCAATGATTTAGATCAAGCAATCAATTATTATTCTCTATTAGACAAATCTGCAATCGTAATTAAACCGCAAAATACTAACTATGGTTTGGGAATTACTATCTTCGAAAATTTTCCAGAAAAAGAAACCTATACAAAAGCTATGAAGGAAGCTTTCAAACACGATCATACGGTATTAGTTGAAGAATTTATTGAAGGGATTGAACTAAGATTTTATGTGCAAAATCAAAAAGTTTTAGCAGTTTGTGAAAGACAAGCCGCTCATATTATTGGCGATGGCCAGCACACTGTTGAACAGTTAATCGATCTCGAAAATAACCATCCATTCAGAGGGCCTAGACATCTAGCTCCTCTTACCTTATTAGAAAAAGGTGAAATAGAAAGAATAACTCTTGCTGAACAAAACTATTCTCTGCAATCAATTCCCGTTAATGGTAAAAAAGTCTACTTAAGAAAAAATTCTAATGTTTCTTCCGGAGGAATTGCCATCGATCGAACCGATCAAGTTCATTCAGATTTTATTAAAATTGCTGAAAGAACAGCTGCAGCTATGAAATCCACTTTCTGTGGAGTAGATATCATTATCAAGAACTATCAAGAGCCTCTATCTAACTCCAATTCTTACGCTGTGCTAGAGGCTAACTACAATCCAATGATGAGTTTGCACCTTTTTCCTGCTATCGGACATTCACAACCCCTAGCTGAACGAGCGCTTGAAGCCTTATTTCCTGAACTGAATTAATGAATTAAACCCCCTTAGGTATCAAACTTCTGATGCTTAAGGGGATTAATAAAGTTAATTTTTATGCGTTATCTTTAATTTGCTTGATTGTCTCTGCATTCAACTCTTTCACTACTGCTGTTACTAATTTGACCATATTTAAGTAGTCATCTTCGTGAATAACAGAAGTATGTGAATGTAAGTAGCGAACTGGAACAGTAATCGCAATAGAAGGAATACCATTTAATGCTAGGTGTTGTGAACCAGCATCGGTTCCACCACCAGGAATAAATTCGAATTGATAAGGAATGTTCTCTCTATCAGCCACTTCTACTACAAATTCACGTAAGCCACGGTGAGCTATCATTGAGCTATCATAAACAATGATTTGAGGTCCCTTTCCTAATTTACTTGCAGATTCATCTTTAGTCATACCAGGTGTGTCACCCGCTGTACCAGTATCTAGAGCAAATGAAATATCAGGATTAAGCATATGTGCAGCAACTCTAGCTCCGCGTAGACCAACTTCTTCTTGAACATTAGCCCCAGAGAATAGAACCGTTTCATGTCCTTCTTTAGCTAAATTCTTCAATACATCAATTGCAACAGCTATACCGATACGGTTATCCCAAGCTTTACCTAAAAGGAATTTAGTGCCATTCATACGACGTGTTTCGATGTACGGAGTGATCATATCGCCAGGGCGAATACCCCATTCCATGACTTCATCTTTAGAAGAAGCACCTAGGTCAATAAAGATATCTTTAAATTCCATTGGCTTTTTACGAGCTTCTGCAGTTAGTACATGTGGAGGTTTAGATCCTGTAACACCATGGAATGTCTTACCTTCTCTTGTAGTTACTGTTACTTGTTGTGCTAAGACAACTTGACTCCACCAACCACCAATGGTAACGAACTTAAGAAATCCTTCATCGGTGATTTCTTTAACCATAAAGCCAACTTCGTCTAGGTGAGCAGCTAACATAACGCGTGGTCCATCCGCATTGCCTGTATGCTTAGCAAAAATACCACCCAAACCATCTTGCAGATATTCTTCTGCTTGGTCTTTAGTTTCTTCTTTAAACAATTCGCGAACATAACGTTCATTGCCACCGATCCCGTTAACTTCTGTTAGACGTTTAAGATATTCTTCATTTACTGACATCATTCATCCTGCTTTCTTAATAAGTATTTGTATTAATTTTAACAAAGAATTCGTTTTCAATCAAAGAAATTCTTTCTTACTTTAAAGAGGCTTTCTTTTATCGGACTTCTTTTTTAATTTCTTTAACCAAATAGGGACATAAAAGTGAATTATAGCTAAAATTAGTATTAACCAAGCACACGAAACCCACAGTAGTGTTAAGGATAAACCCACTTTAACTAGCATTCCTAAACAAAAAGCAAGCATCATCATTACCAAAATTGAAGCTAACATCCTCTGAAAAGCATTCTTTTTCAAATGTAAATCTTGAGTAGGATAAAGTAATTGAAAAGGCAAATTATTCCCTAGTAAGTAAATCGGCAAAATTTGAATAAGCGCGAGCCAAAAACCAATTCCCCCTATTAAGGTTAAAGCCAACCAATTATCAGGCAATAAGAAAATGATAATCAGAATAAACACTGTAATACGAAGCCATATACCTGAATAACCTTCATGTCGAGTAATCATTCGAGCAAAGAAATAGCTATATCGATTAGCCTTTTTCCCTTGAATCAAGTTCATCAAAGGATACAACCATTTCCGTTCCTTAATGGGAGTTTTTACTTGTGGAACATCTGCAAATAGAGAAATCAGCTTATAAAAACGCGATTTATTAGCATGAGACTGGTTAATAATGAACTCAAAATCGACAAGGTTTTTAGCTAATATACGATAACGCCAATATACAATCATTAAATATAGTCCGCTTACAACTAACATCATTAAAAATGGATAGAAATCGGGTAAATAAAAGCTTATCGCTATAAAAAATCCAGTAAAATAGTTGAGTGTTTTTACGGAATTTCTAGATAAAAAATTGTTATTTTGATAATAAAGATTTAGGTATTGATTGATCACAGCTAAAAATTTCAAAGTTGCATAAATAAAACAGAAGAAAACAGCATTATTTTGATTCCAATCACTCACAATTGAGATTAACGGATAGAAGAGAAAGCTAATTAAAAGAGCTAGGCTTACTTGAGAAAGCGAGGTGTAGATAAAAGCTTTTCGCCAATATTTAAACCAATCCTCGCCTCTAGGAAATAAATAGGATCGGTCAGCCTCATGATTTAACCATAAAGGGTGCCCGAAGTTTAAAATTACTGTAAGAAAAAAAGCTATCATCAAAGGAATCATCCATATGAAAGCAAAATAGGAACCTTGGTTTAATCTTTCAAGTAGATCTCTATAAGTCAAAGCTAGAAAACCCATCAGTACGAAAAGCACTATAGAGAAATGATCATTAAAAATTAATCGCCCATATTTCCCAACTTCCTTCAATAATTGATTAGCTCTTTTATTAAATAAATGATCCAAATTAATCATTAACTTCACCTGTCTTAGTCATGGTCATATAGATATCGTTTAAGTTCGCTTTTTGGAGGTTATAGATAGCCTGCAACTGGTTTAAGTCTCCTTGAGCTACAAGTTGACCTTTTTGAAGCAAAAGAAAAGAATCACATAAGTCCTCAGCAATCGCTAAAATGTGTGTTGTAAATATAATTGAGCGACCAGAAACTGCGCTCTTCTTCAATAAATCTGTGAATTGTTGAATAGCTAGCGGATCTAATCCTAAGAATGGTTCATCAATAATTAATAATTGAGCATCCGTAACTAGAGCACAAATAATCATTACTTTTTGCTTCATTCCTTTAGAAAAGTGAGTGGGGAACCACTCTAATTTTTTTTCTAGGCGAAATTTCTTTAAAAGAGGTTGGGCTCTTTGCATGACTGTTTTCATCGGAATTTGATACCCAAGAGCTGTCATTTCTAAGTGCTCCTTCAAAGTTAATTCTTCGTACAAAATAGGCGTTTCAGGAATATAAGCAATTTGACTAGCATACTTCTGGTGGTCTTCTGCAATTGAGATGCCGTCAATCAGCACTTGCCCTGACTGGTTAGGTAAAAGGCCTAAAATAGTTTTCAAGAGCGTTGATTTTCCTGCACCATTTAAACCAACTAATCCAACTATTTCGCCTGAGTGAATTTCAAAATTTACATTATTAATGACCGGAACATTGCGATAACCGCTTGTTAGATTTTCAACTACTAATTTCATTTATTCTCCTCTAATCTTTAATAATCGGATCATTTAGAATAATTTCCCAAACTTTTCTTGCTAGATCAATTTTTTCCATTTTAGGTAAGTTCACAACTTGCCCTTTTTCGTTTAAAAGAGTCACTTGATTGTTTTTTGAATTAAAACCAATGTCTTTCTGAGAAACATCATTCGCGATAATCCAATCTATTCTTTTTGACTTTAACTTTCTTTGAGCATATTCGATTAAATTTTGAGTCTCCGCAGCAAAGCCAACTAAAACTTGCTGCTTTTTATTTTGTCCTAATTCCGCTAAAATATCTGGGTTTTCGATAAGTTCCCACAGGATTTTCTCATTCTCTTGATCCTTTTTCTTAATTTTATGTTCAGCTTGATCCATCATTCTGAAGTCACTCACCGCAGCTGCCATAATAACGTAATCCGTTTGCGCATAGCGCTCATTGATTTCTTTTTGCATTTGAAGCGCTGATTCCACTAAAATCAAGTCCATATTATCCATCATTGGAAAATGATCTTTAGTGGAAATGAAAGAGACTTCTGCTCCCAAAAAACTCGCAATTTTAGCCATAGCATATCCCATCTTGCCGGAAGAATCATTGGAAATGTAGCGAACAGGATCGATTCTTTCTCTCGTTCCACCTGCTGTTACAATCACTTTTTTATTCTCTAATAATTGAGGGTAAAAATGTTTGGCTGCTATACTTTCAAGCTTTTCAACAATCTGAGTAATAGCTGGTAATCGCCCTTTGCCTTCATAACCTTCTGCCAAAAAGCCTGTATCCGGTTCTAACAAGTAGTAACCATCTTTCTTTAGACGTTTTAGGTTTCTTTGAGTGGCAGGATGCTGATACATGTTTGTGTTCATCGCCGGACATAAAAGACAAGGACAAGCAACAGCTAATAGTGTTGTAGAAGCTATTTCATCTGCTATGCCGTTGGATAATTTTCCAATAATATTAGCCGTTGCTGGGGCCACCACTACAAGATCACACCAATCAGCAAACTCAATGTGCTGAACGTGTTCAGTATCATTTTCACTAAAAGTATCTATCAAAACTTCATGGCGCGAAAGCACTTGTAGAGTTAGCGGAGTGATAAACTCACTTGCTGACTTTGTCATTATAACACGCACTATTGCCCCAGCTTTAACAAGTTGTCGCACTAATTCAGTCGCTTTATAGGCAGCAATTCCACCTGTGACAACGACACCAATTTTTTTCCTTAATAAAACCATTCTAGAGCTCCTATCTATTTTATAATCTAAAAACCTGTTAACTACTGTTCAAGTAACTATCTTTCCTTGTTAAACTATATAAAAAAATAAAGGAGATTCCTTTGTTACCTGAAATAAATTTAATTAATCTTGGTGAAAACAACTACTCTATTGAATTTACTTGCTTGTATAAACATCAACAAAAAGATGGTCGGCCCTTTTTAACAGATAGAGCACTCATGCAAAATGATAGCATGGCCTTCCCTTAACAGAAAAAATTGAGGTAAGCAATCATTTGCATTACACAGACCACATTAAAAATGAACAACAAGCAGAAATATTGGCCTTTGACAGCCCTCGTTTCTTCTCTTTTACTTGGAACGTGGGTTTCATTAAGATGGAATTGTCATCGACAAATCATTCAAAAACTTATCTCGCCTTTCAATATTGGGTGCTACTTATTACAGAACAATCGCATCACGAGCTTAGCGAATGGATTTTAAACTTAGAACTTTTAGAAGCTCTCTTGGACGATAAGGAAACCATTGATAAAAAGGGGCGTTACTATCAAATTGACCAGTATGTTAAGAAGATAATTAAGGACTACATTTAATAATTTGCGCGTTCTCCACCAATTAATTTTGGCCGCGATGATAGTCCATTTACCCTGGCAAACCCTAGTTGGTTGTGTTTAAAACGAACAGGAATTTGAACATGTTTTATATGCATACCGATATGTGTATCCCCAATATCTATACCTGCACTTGCTTGAACATGCTCTACCATGACTGGATCCTTGAATAACTGATAGGCCGCTACGGCTGCTCCTCCTCCCGCATGCAAAGCAGGGACTACTGAGACAATTTCTAAGCCATACTTTTTAGCAGCTTGACGTTCTATCACTAGACTGCGATTAATATGCTCACAGCCTTGAACCGCAAGAAAGAGTCCCATTTTGCTTGTAGTTTTGATTAAAGCATTGACTAATAGTTTCCCGTACTCTGGACGAGATGCCTTCCCAATTTTTCCACCTGCCATTTCAGATGTTGAGCAACCTAAAACAAAAATATCCTGAGAATCTACTTTCCCCTGGAATAAATCCTCTATTTCTCCCATTAGACGATCGATTTCTAACTCGATTTCCATACTTTTCACCTTCTTTGTTTTCTTTCATTTTACCACATATGATTGCAAATAAAAAAGCGCACCCAAGGTGCGCCCAGACTGAAGACAAACCCTTCTTTGAGGATGACTCATACAGGGTTTGTCTTTGTTTCTGCCCAAATTTCCTTAATAAATAAAAAAACGAAGCCTTTCTAGCTCCTCATTTCTAATATGTTTGCTAACTTTCTCATGTTCATACAAGCAAAAGTGAGCCCTGCTTTAAATTCCATCAAGGCTTTTCCAATTAAATGCGTCTATCGAAAGCCATGATGCTCCTTGGCAGTGCCAAATAATCTTTCTACTGATTCCTTACGTTCTCTATAAAGCTCTCACATGCCATCTGAATGTCTTATATCTTCACATGTTTCAAGGGCTTCTTGCCAGACATGTCGGGTAATCACACGATTATTTTGATATTTCTTTTGGTCGTGACTCGAAGCTTTGTACTCTCGATAGCCTTTTCGATGGGTAGTTGTATAGCGATAGACCACATCGTTTTCATCTAAATAACAATCATAGTATTCGTCATAGATAATGTTTCTATTCTCCCGTTTACGTCTTGGCCGTGTATAAGGAAACACCGGTGTAATTTCTTGTTTGAATAGGAATTGAGCGATAGTAGGCGTTTTATATCCCGCGTCTGCAATGACATGCTTAGGGTTAAAAGGAATAATCTTTTCAAAGATTAAAGGAAAAGCTTGGGTATCGTGTGTATTTCCCGGATGGACACTATATCCTAAAACCCACCCATTACGATCACAGGCTGTTTGAATGTTATAGGCAAAAACTTGCATATGATCTCCTTTATGGAGCCATCCTGCCTCCGGATCATTAGGACTGATTGTTTGGGATTTTGTTAAGTGCTCCTTTTCGGTATTTTTTAGAAGCTTTTGCCGTGAATCGCTCGGTCTTCTTGAACGGCTTCCATCATTTCCTCTGCCAACCATTTTGCTTGGACGATCACTTCTTCATTCGTATACTTTCGGCCATTGGCGCAAGCTTTAACATGGCTACCATCGATAAAAATATCCTTTGAATCCACCACGCCAGCCTCAACGCATTGCTTTAAAATTTGGGCAAATATTTGCTCGGCTAAACTTTGAGATTCGAAACGACGCTTATAATTTTTACCGAAGGTTGAAAAGTGTGGCACAGTATCCGTTAAAGAAAGCCCTAAAAACCATCGATAAGCAACATTCACTTCAATCTCTTGAATGGTTTGGCGCATACTTGGAATACCAAAGAGATATTGAATCATAGGGATTTTAATCAAAGTTATCGGGTCAATACTTGGTCGACCGTTATCTTGACAATAGACGTCCTCTACCAAGTCATAGATGAAATTAAAATCAATATGATGATCAATTTTCCGCAAAAGATGATTGGGAGGTACCAGTTCTTCAAGGGCATAAAATGCCATTTGATTACGTGCTTCAAAGATTTTACTGTCAGCATTTTTTGTCATCATACGAATCACCCGTTTTCTTTTTATTATACACAAAAAAGCCCTCTAATTCACTAAGAAGTAGTGGTTTAGAGGGCTTTGTCTTCAGTCTGAGCGCACCCAAGGTGCGCCTTGATTATTTACTTATTCACTTAATTATTTTACCGTATCTTCCCAAGTAGAAATTTCTCCTAAGAAGATTCCACGGATTGCTTCTAGAGTCATTTCTTCAGTAGGGTTTTCATTATTTACTACTACTGCGATACCATCGATAGCAATTGCGTCGTGTTTTAAAGCTTCCATTTCCTCATCTTTTAATTCACGAGAAGCCATACCTAAGTCAGCGGTATCATTCATTGCTGCTTCCATACCTGCAGATGAACCGTTTGAAGTAATATTAATTTCAACGTTTGGTTGGAATTCTTTATAGGCTTCAGCAAGTTTTTCCATTAAAGGAGATACAGAAGTTGATCCAACAACTTCAACAGTTCCTTCTAATTCTGCAGTTGCTTCATAAGGAGCTAGCTCACTTTCTACTTCTTCACTTTCTGCTGCTTCTTCTGATTCTACTTCTTCACTTTCTGCTTCTACAGTTTCATCTAACTCTTCGCCAGCAGGTGTTACGCTGATGTATCCTTCTTCTTCAACTACTGCTTGTCCTTCTTGAGAATGAATGAATGTTAAAAAGTCATTTGCAACTTCAGATAATTCTTTTTCTGCTGACCATGCAACATTAAATGGACGAGCGATTGGATAGTCTCCAACTTTGATAGCTTCAGGAGTCGCTTCAGAACCATCAACTTTTAATGCTTTCACTGAATCATCAAGTGATCCTAATGAGATATATCCGATTGCTGAAGGGTCTCCAGCAACTGTTTGCATTACACCAGATGTTTGGTTTTGAACAGTAGCATTTTGCGTAGTTAGGTCGTTATCATCTTCATCAACAACACCGACAATTTCAACAAATGCGCCACGGGTACCTGAACCATCTTCACGACTAATTACATTAATTGGCCCTTCTTGAGCCATTGCTGGAACAACTACCGACAACCCTAAACCTGCTACAGCTACTAATAGTAAAGCTTTTAATGATTTTTTCATTAATTACATCTCCTTAAATTTTATCAAATCAGCAACACAACTACATTGCCAACATCGAACTCACTCAACGTTAGCACATTCATAGTATACATAAAATTTGTAAATTTAATGTAAATTTAGTGTTAAGTTTGAGTAAATACTAGTGATTTAAATCAACTATCTCTGCTTTTTTAAGATATACAATTCGCTCACAAATATTAGTGACATAGTCACCAATTCTTTCAATTGAATTCCCAATTGCTAGATAGTTAATTCCTGTATTAACAGACTCTCTATTCTTTTCCATTCGTAAAGCAGAGTCATTATAAAGTTGTTTAAGACAGGCATCAACTAATTCGTCACGGTCGGCAATCTCTTGTGCTTTTACCGCGTCTCTTTCCGAAAAAGCTTCTAGAACATCATTGATCATTTCAAAAACCATTTGAGCCATTTTATTTATTATTTCTGTTAAGGATTTAATTTTTTCTGTATCTTCATTAGTTCGATTAACATTTTTTGCTATTAAAACAGCATGGTCACCTATTCTTTCTAAGTCAACACTGATGCTCATTACTGTAAAAATCAAACGTAGATCTTCCGCCACGGGTTGTTGTAAGGCGATTAAACGATAAGCTTCTTTTTCAATCTCATTGGCTAATTGGTTAATTTCTTGATCTGCTTCTTTTAATTTTGAAGCTGCACTGGTGTCGTCATTATTGAATGCGTTAATAGCTAAATGCACATTTTCGATGACTGCTGTTGCTTGTTCTGATAACTTATTTGAAAAGTCTTCTAAATCCTTTGTGTAAATATTTCTCATGATTGACTCCTTTCAAGTGTCTATCCAAAGCGTCCAGAAATATAATCTTGCGTTTGATCATTAGCTGGATTCGAGAAGATTTTTTCGGTTTCATCGAATTCAACCACTACACCTTCATAGAAAAAGGCAGTTTTATCAGAAATACGTCCGGCCTGTTGCATATTGTGCGTAACGATAATTACGGTATATTTTTTCTTCAATTCACTCACTAAATCTTCGATTTTGTTTGTTGAAATAGGGTCCAAAGCAGAAGTCGGTTCATCCATTAGAATAACTTCAGGTTGGTTGGCAATTGCACGCGCAATACAAATTCTTTGCTGCTGACCACCAGATACGGCAGTAGCATTTTGATGAAGCTTATCTTTAACCTCGTTCCAAATAGCTGCCCCTTTTAAGGACTCTTCTACTATTTGATCTAATTGTGTTTTATCTTTGATACCGTGAGTTCTTGGTCCGTATGCAATATTGTCATAGATAGACTTTGGAAAAGGGTTGGGTTGTTGGAAAACCATTCCGACTCTTTTACGTAAATCATTAACATCCATCCGTTTATCGTAAATATCCATGCCATCCAAAGCAACTTTTCCATCCACTCGTGTACCCGGTGTCAAATCTTGCATTCTATTTAAAATTTTTAAGAAAGTAGACTTTCCACAACCAGAAGGTCCGATAAGGGCTGTTACCAAATTTTCTTCTATTTCCATATCAATATTTTTTAAGGCATGAAACTCACTGTAATAAAAGTCTAAATTTTGAACTGAGAATTTTGATCTGTTTGCCATTTTATTTTCCTCCTGAACCTAATCGAGCGCCTAAGAGTGTAGATAGCCAGTTGATAATTAAGACCAGCAATACCAAAACCGCTCCTGTTGCATAAGCTTCTTTAACGTGAAAACCTTCTGAAGATAAAACATACATATGTGTAGCCAATGTTCTACCCGAACTCAATAGGTTTTTAACCATACCTGAGGACGTACCCATCGTATAAATTAAGGCCGCCGACTCCCCTACAATACGGCCAATTGCTAAGATAATTCCGGATAAGATACCTGGCATAGCAACAGGAAGAACAACTGTAAATATCGTTCTTAATTTACCAGCACCCAGAGCTAAGGAACCCATCCTTAAAGAATTATTAACCGAAAGTAAAGCTTCTTCTGTTGAAGAAATAATGATTGGTAAAATCATAATGGATAACGTTAAAATGCCAGCAATGTGAGAATAGGTTTTAAAAATTACATTCACAAACAGTAACATCCCGAATAAACCATAAACAATTGAAGGAACCGCAGCCAGTGTATCGGTTGCTAACCGAATCCAATGTACATATCGATTTCCACGGTCTGCATACTCAACTAAATAAAAAGCTGAAAAGACTCCGATTGGAGCAGATATTAAAAGTGAACAGCCAATCATAATTAAGGTTGAAATAATAGCAGGCATCATCGATACATTGTTTGAATTGTATTCCCAGGCAAAAAGTTGAGTGTTCATAACCGGCAAGCCGTTCCAAAGAATGAAACCGATGATAAAGAGCAACATACCTATGGTAAAAAAAGCTGCTAGCCAAACAATAAAGCGAATGATTTTTGCGCTCATTAAGTTCTATCTCCTTTCGATTTAATCCACATGAAGGTACCGTTAATAATTAAGATAAAAACAAATAACATTGAGGCTGTCATAATTAGTGCGTGCTGGTGATCACCACTTGCATATCCCATTTCCAACACAATATTGGTAGTCAGTGTTCTTGTTCCTTCAAACAAGCTTTTAGCCAACCTTGGTTGATTTCCAGCAATTAAAACAACCGCCATTGTTTCACCAATCGCACGACCAATCCCTAAGATAATGGCAGATAGAATACCAGATTTAGCCGCTGGGACAATGACATTTAAAACAGATCGCTCATGAGTAGCACCAAGACCCATTGAGGCATTATAATAGTGTCTCGGCACCGCTCGAATAGCTGCTTCTGAAAGTCCAATTACAGTCGGTAGAATCATTACACCTAATAAGACCGAAGCTGTCAGTATATTCATTCCATTATTAGCTGGTAAAAACTTTAATCCTCTGATGAATGGAACCATCATTTGAAGAGCAAAAAAACCATAAACGATTGAAGGAATGGCTGCCATTAAGTTAATTGCTGGCTTAAAGATTCTATATAAAAAATCTGGACAAAAATATGCCATAAAAATAGCCGTTAGAACTCCAATGGGAACTCCAACAACAATAGCGCCAACCGTAACATAAATAGACCCCATAATGAAAGGGAAAATACCATAAAGAGGCTCTTTCCAAGAAGGCTGCCACTGCTGACCTACAAAGGTTTTTAAGAAGCCATGCTTCATTAGAAAAGGAATTCCACCTTGGAATTTCCAAACTCCGTCATCAACTGTTCCACCTACAAAGATGAAATAGAAGATTAAAACAATTGATAAAATAGATAAGAATGCACAAAACATAAAGACATATTTCATGAATCTTTCTAGCACTTTGCCCTGCATTAAGACAACTCCTCCACAATTTACTTGACTACAATAACTCTTGCATTGATAGTACATTGTTATTGTACTTCACCTATGTAAATTCTTTGTAAATTTTCAGCAAATAATGTTACAAATATGTTACAAGACCCTGGGTGAAGGGCTTTCTTATAACATTCTTAACTGTAAGCGTCATCATTAATTAGGGAGAATTATCGTAAACGATGTCCCTACCCCCACTTGACTTTTTACCTCGATTTTACCACCCATCATTTTGACTAAATTGCGCACAATCGAAAGCCCAAGGCCTGTTCCACCTGAATTTCGACTGCGCGCTTTATCAACTCGGTAAAACCTTTCAAAGATTCGATCCATCTCTGTTTCGGGTATCCCTATTCCTGTATCAGCAACAGTTAATTCAATTTTTTTCTTTTTTTCTTTAATACTAATTGTTATTTGACTGCCTTCATCTGAATAGTTAATAGCATTGTCTAATAGATTGGTTAAAATTTGCTCAAAGCGATATTGGTCTGCTTTCAAAGCAATATTGTTATTAGAAATCAATTCGACCTTAATTGATTTTTGAGCAGTTTTTTGAGAAAGAAACTCGATCATATTTTCTGTTACTTTATCCACATAAAAGCTTGATCTAGGTAAATTATTTTCACTTTTTTCAACACGAGATAACTCAAGAATATCTTCAATAATCATTTCCAGTCGATTACTTTCTTTGGCAATAATGTTAACAAATTTATTAGCTGCCTTCTTATCTTTTAGCGCTCCGTTTAAGAGTGTTTCTGCAAAACCTTTGATAGCAGTCACAGGTGTTCTTAGTTCATGTGAAGCGTTGGCTACAAATTCACTTCTTACCGTTTCTAAACGACGGATTTCAGTTATATCATAGAGTAATACCAAAAAAGACATTTCACTGGCTTGATATTCTTGATAGGAAAGGATATTGACATCCAAGAATTTTGATTTAGGTACATAAACTTCTACTTCTTCTTGTACAGGCAAATGTGTTTGCATCACTCGATTAATCAAACTGATTAATTGAAAAGATTTTAAAATTGCTTGGTAAGGACGCCCAATTACTGTTGGCGACAGACCTAAAATTTTTCCTAAAGCTGGATTCATGAGATCAATCTTTCCTTGAGAGTCAATGACTAATACTCCAAGGTTGATGTTCTCCAGTAATAAAGAGTATTGCTGTTGTCCAGAAATCAGATCATTGCGGTCTTCTCCCAAATACTTGACAATATCGGTAACTGATTGTCCTAATTGATTAACTTCGGGAATCGAATGTTCAAGGTATTCATAATGATAATCGGAATCTCTAACCTTTTCTATCCCTTGCCTTATTGATTGAATCGGACCCGTAGTTTTTAGCAAGGCTAATCGAATAGCTAAAAATATAAGGGAAAGCTGAACCATAATATAAATTGCTACCAGCTTCCAATATTCTTGCCATTTGAAAGAAAAGTAGTTCTTATCGACCGATTCAACCAACCAAACAGTTTGTTTGTTCCAATTTAATTTCTTACCAGCATAGATCCGTTGATCAGCTCTCCAGGAAATTATATTTTGACCTTTATTTTTAATAATCTTTTGATGAATGAGACTCAGACTGCTCTTTGTATTACCTTCTTTTGAATTTCTCCATAAAGTATTGGGTACTAAGCGATTTTTCGAATTATTTCTTTGAGAAATTAAAAAAACCTCGCGATCTTCACCACTAAAGATTCTATCTAGGTCTTGATAATAATCTTCTATCCGACTTTGATCTTTAATGAATATGTAAGCTGAATGAGTTTGCACTTGATCTTGTAAAATCGTATAAATTGTCTGCTCAATTTGTCTGTAACCCAAATAAACTAAAGATAAAATACCTATCATAAATAGGACAATTCCTAGTCCCAATTGTCGGCGTCTTTGGCTCGGGTCTATCAGTTTCATGCTTGTGGTACCTCAAATTTATAACCAAACCCTCTTACCGTTTTAATATATTCAGGACTTTTTGTGTCGCTTTCAATTTTTTCCCTTAAATGTGAAATATGGACATCGACGATACGCGTTTCACCCGCGTAGTCAAAATTCCATATGTTATTAAGCAGTTGATCACGACTAAGTATACGCCCTTTTCTAACTGCCATATAGAGTAAGAGTTCAAACTCTTTGGGCGTTAAATCAATTGATTTACCATCACATATCACTTCATAGCGGTCTGGAAATATTTCTAACTTACCGAGCCTTATCACATCATTTGAATTCTCAGATGCATTAGTAGGAACTTGTAGAGGTGTAATATCTACTGATTCTGTCTGACTTTCAACCTCTTTTACATTCTTTTCGCTACTTTGCATCCTACGCCCAATTGCCTTAATTCTGGCAATAACCTCCCTTGGGCTAAAAGGCTTGGTCATATAATCATCTGCTCCTAATTCTAAGCCAATAATCTTATCATATTCATCATCTTTGGCCGTCAACATTAAAATAGGTGTTTCAATTTTTTCTTGACGCACACGGCGACATACATCCATTCCATCCATTTTTGGAAGCATAATATCTAAAATGATAAAGTCAAACTTTTCTTTTTTAATCAATTTATAAGCGGTCTTACCGTCTTCTGCAGTGACCACATCAAAACCAGCTTGATTTAAATTGTATTCTAATAACATTAATATCGATTGTTCATCATCGACAACCAGCACTCTTTTCATAGCCAACCTCCTAGGATCTCTAAGTACTTTCTTATTCTATCAGACGCCTTCATCTATTAAAAGATATCTTCTAATCAATAGCTTTCACTACTATAAAAAGACCTCCCTTTAAAAGAATAGGGAAGTCTTTTAAATTTCTATTTAAAAAATTTGTTTACAGCTCTTTTTGCTGCTAAAACACCTAATAGATAGCCCAAAACCAGCAAAATACCAGATATATACAAGATATTAGGATAAATAGGCATGGCATACTCCGGATTAAAAGCCAGTAACTCTTGAGCCAGGCTAAGGATTGCTTGGTAGGAAAAATATAAAACAATACTGGCTATGGCAGCGCCTATAATTCCTACACTTCCCCCTTCAATAACGAAAGGTGCCTTTATATAAGATTTTTTTGCACCTACCAGCTCCATGATTTCAATTTCTCTTGAGCGCGACTGAATAGTTACTTTAATTGTGTTGGAGATAAGTAAGATAGCTATCAGAATAAAAATAGCTCCTAAAATAGCTATAGCATATCGCATAATTTCAATTGTTTGGATCAAGCTCTCAAGATTGACTGAACCAATATTAGCACTTTGAACCCATTTTAATTTTTGAACTTTTTTGGTTACTTGCTCTAATGAATTAGCTGAATTTACAGTGACTAAGTACATATTGTTAAGAGGATTTTGATCCATTAATACATCAAAATCTTCTGTAATAACTTCTTGGTAAGACTCTAATTCTTCTTCTGCCGACCGATAGACAACTTTAACAACATTATCCATCGCTGCAATTTCATCACCAAGTTTTCTCTCATCAGCAACCTCTGCTAAAGGATCAATCATCACTCGTACTTGAATCTCATTTTCAATCGTTTCTGTCAATTGATTAATATTCAATACGAGAACAAAAAAGGTGCCTAATAAAAATAAAGTTAGACTCATAACTACGATTGATGCAGAAGTCAGCCAGCCATTTCGAAATAAATTTCTCATTCCGTCTCTAAAATGACGAATACGGGATCTAATCCATTTCATTTTTTACACCTCTTTTTATATCTCTTACCAATCTACCTTGGTGCATTTGTAAAATTCGGTGAGGGTGGGAGTTAACGATATTATCATTATGAGTTCCCATTAGAATAGTTACTCCAGAGCGATTAACTTTTTCTAAAGCTCGCATTATCAAAACTGCACTGGTTGGATCTAAATTACCCGTCGGTTCATCCGCCACAAGCACTTGAGGACGATTAGCTAAAGCTCTCGCTATGGAAACCCTTTGTTGCTCTCCACCTGACAACTCGTTCGGTAATTGATGCATTTTAGACTTTAAACCAACGATATCAAGAACTTCCAACACACGTTTTTTAATTTTCTTTTTACTCTCTCCTGTAACTTCTAATGCATAAGCAATGTTTTCAGCTACTGTAAATTGGTGTAAAAGTTTGAAATCTTGGAAAACTACACCAACTTGCCTTCGTAATAGGTGAACTTTCCTTTCAGCTAAGTCATGCGCTTTAAACTGATTAACAATCACTTGTCCGCTTGTAACTTTTTCTTGACGATTTAACAATTTCATCAGCGTAGACTTCCCCGAACCACTAGGTCCTACTAAATAAACAAATTCTCCCTTATTTATCTCGAGACTCACATCTTTAACAGCCCATATTCCATTACCATACTGTTTGCTCGCTTTAATTAGCTTAATCAACAATTTCACCTCACATACTAGTAATTCTTCACTCTTTATTACTTATTTTTCTTCTTGGATATTCCACCTTAAGTAAGCATCAATAAAAGGATTTAATTCTCCATCCATTACAGCGTCGATATTCCCCGTTTCATAATTCGTTCGATGGTCTTTTACCATTGAATAAGGGTGGAAAACATAGGACCTGATTTGTGAACCCCAGGCATTATCTTTTTGCTCACCTTTTATCGCTTGTAATTCAGCTTCTTTTTCTTCCACTTCTTTTTGATAAAGTTTTGCTTTCAAGAGGCTCATAGCTTGCTCTTTATTTTGAATTTGTGAACGATTGGATTGACTTTGAGTAACAATTCCTGTCGGAAGATGTGTAATTCGAACGGCAGAAGAAGTTTTGTTTATATGTTGTCCACCAGCTCCTGAAGCTCTATAAGTATCGATACGTAAATCCTCAGGATTTACTTCTAGCTCAATCGAACCATCAATCATCGGAGTAACATCAATTGAACAAAAGGAAGTGTGTCTGCGCGCATTAGAATCGAAAGGCGATATCCGTATGAGACGATGAACCCCTTTTTCCGACTTCAGATGTCCATAAGTTTTATAGCCAGAAACCTCAAAAGTAGCGCTTTTAATGCCTGCTTCATCCCCATTTTGATAATCTATAAATGTTATCGCATAATGATTGTGACTCGCCCAGCGTTCATACATTCTCAACAACATTTCGCCCCAATCTTGGGATTCTGTCCCTCCCGCTCCTGGGTGAATTTCCATAATCGCATTGAGATGGTCATGATCTCCCGACAAAAGAAGAGATAGTTGATAATCATCAATTTGTTTATTGAGTAAGACCAGCTTTTCTTCTAGCTCTTTTTGTAATTCAGGATCTTGGCCTTCTTCAATAAGCTCTAGTCCAATCATTGCATCATCCAGTCCTTCTTCTAATTGATAAAAAGAGTTTTTTTCGAGTTTACATTTATTTAATTCTTGAATTAAAGATTGAGCAGCTTGATTATCGTCCCAAAAATCTTCCTTTAACATCTTCGATTCCATTTCAGCAACGTCTGCTTCCAATTTATCGATGTCAAAGGGACCCCCTTATTTTTTCAATATTAAGTTGGGCTGATTCTATTTGGTCCTTAATTTCATATATTTCCATCATATCACCTTACTTTTTAAAATTGACACAAAAGGTCCTTTGGAGTTAATCCGCAGGACCTTTGCTATTCTGTCATATTAGCCTTTTAATGTTTTTACACTTTGGTGTTTAGGCATTGAACTTGGTTTTACCCGAGGGCTTGTGGAATTAACTTGCTCCCTCTCCAAATTCTGACGAATTTGTGCCTTCATTATGAATCGAGTGATGTCATATTCAATTGCAGCAATCATTTCTTGGAAGCGATCAAAGCCTTCTGTTTGATATTCTGTTAGAGGGTTCGTTTGAGCGTATGCTCTTAGACCAACACCTTGACGTAAATGATCCATCGCATCAATATGGTCTGTCCATTTCGAATCAACCACACGCAAAATAATTACTTTTTCAAATTCTAAAACTTGTTCAGGACCATTTAGTAAAGCAATTTTCTCATCAAAAGCCGACACAGATTCATTATACAAATAATTTATTAATTCTTCTCTGCTCTTACGTTCTAAGTCTTTTATTGAGATTTTTTCTGGACTAAATAATGTATTGTGAACAAAGTCCAATAGACTGTCTAAATTCCAATCCTTTTCATCGTTTTCAGTAGCATAGGCCACTTCACGCTCGATGGTCCGTTTAATCATTGCTTTAATATGAGGTGTTAAGGTTTCTTCTTCATTAATCACCGCCAATCTTTGACCATAAATAACTTCTCTTTGCTCACGCATAACTTCATCGTACTCTAAAACACTCTTACGAGTATCGTAATTATTACCTTCCACTCTCTTTTGGGCTGATTCAACTTGACGAGATAACATCTTACTTTGAATAGCAAGATCTTCTCCTTCATTGTTGTCGTCTGTCATATTCAGTTTTTCCCAAACCTTTTGAATTCTGTCTGATCCGAAACGACGCATCAAATCATCTTCTAGTGATAAATAGAATTGTGATGCCCCGGGATCTCCTTGACGTCCTGCCCGTCCACGTAACTGGTTATCAATTCGACGTGATTCGTGACGTTCAGTTCCGATAACAGCGAGTCCGCCTACTTCTTTAACTCCTGATCCTAACTTAATGTCGGTTCCCCGTCCAGCCATATTGGTCGCAATGGTTACCGCACCTCTTTGACCGGCAGCCATAACAATTTCAGCTTCTTTAAAGTGATTTTTAGCATTCAAGACTTCATGAGGAATACCTTCTTTTGTTAATAATTTTGATAGGTACTCTGAAGTTTCTACAGCCACTGTCCCTACTAAAATAGGTTGCCCTTTAGCATGACGTTCTTTGATTTCTTCCACGACGGCAGCAAATTTAGCTTTTAAGTTTGGATAAAGCAAATCTGGGTGGTCTTTTCTAATAACTGGTCGATTGGTTGGGATTGAAACGACGTTAATATTGTAAATTTCTCTAAATTCTTCTTCTTCCGTCTTAGCCGTTCCCGTCATTCCAGATAATTTTTCATACATACGGAAGTAGTTTTGGAAAGTAATCGTTGCCATTGTCTTGGACTCATCTTGGATTTCAACATTTTCTTTTGCTTCAATCGCTTGGTGAAGTCCATCTGAATAACGACGACCGTCCATAATACGACCTGTAAATGGATCGACAATCTTAACTTCCTCTTCGTCTACCACATAGTCAATATCATGAATCATAATGTAATTTGCGCGTAAAGCTTGATCAATATGATGAACCAGTGATGAATTTTCAACATTATACAGGTTTTCTAAGCGAAAGATTTTTTCAGCCTTGTCAACTCCAATATCTGTTAAAACAATTGACTTAGAAGTCAAATCAATGGTGTAGTCTTCTTCTTCTTTCAATCCCTTAACAAAATAATCTGCTCGATTATAGAGGGCTGTCGATTTCTCACCTTGACCAGAAATAATCAACGGTGTACGAGCCTCATCAATTAAGATAGAGTCCACTTCGTCTACTACCGCAAAATATAATGGTCTTTGAACCATTTGAGACTTGTAAACAACCATATTATCTCTTAAATAGTCAAAACCTAATTCGTTATTTGTAGAATAAGTCACATCACAAGCATAAGCTTCACGCTTTTGAGCAGCGTTCATTGAGTTTAGATTTAAGCCGACTGTTAAGCCTAAAAAGCGGAAAACTTCTCCCATTTCTTTAGAGTCACGAGTTGCTAAATAATCATTAACAGTAACAACATGAACCCCTTTACCTGACAAAGCGTTTAAATAAACAGGCATTGTCTCTGTCAAAGTTTTACCTTCACCGGTTTTCATTTCAGCAATATCACCCTTATGAATGACAAAGCCGCCTTGAATTTGGACACGATAGGCCAATAAGCCTAATACTCGATAAGCAGCTTCTCTTACAACAGCAAATGCCTCTACCTGAATATCATCTAAACTTTTTCCACTAGCTAATTTATCTTTTAAAATAGTAGTTTGGGCACGCAGTTCTTCATCAGTCATCGTGCGGTAATCTTCTTCTAAGTCGATTACCTGGTCAGCTAATTTTCCGGTTCTTCTCAATTCAGCATTATCATTTTCAATTAAATTTTTTAAAAAGTTGGCCATTAATATGCTCCTTTAATTCCCATAATCCTCATTTACCCATTCCATGAATAAATTTTCTCACTGTAACATTGTATCATTAAAAACTCGACTTTCAAACATTTTTATCTGCTAGTGTATTGTAAAAGTTTAATTCCTTCTGCTTTTTAACAATAAAAAATGAAGAGCATTGATAAGCTCTTCATTTAACATTTGATATTCACTATATTCTAAGGATACAACTTAATCTTAATCCATTCTCGCTGTTTCAATTAATCCATATCGACCATCTTTACGACGGTAAACGATATTAATTTCGTTTGTTTCTCCTTCTTTATATACGAAGAAGTCATGGCCTAGCATATTCATTTGTAAGACTGCTTCTTCTGAATCCATCGGTTTTAAAGCAATTCGCTTTGAACGAACTATTTGTAAATCGGGTTCGCTTTCATCTTCATGATTATTTACATTTGAAGCTTGTACCAAATCTGATGTAGTAATTCCTTCGAAGCCTTTTTCACGTGATTTGCGATTAATTTTAGTCTTATATTTCCGTACTTGTCGCTCTAATTTATCAACTACAAAATCAATACTCGCATATAAATCAGGTGTTGTCTCTTCAGCTCTGAGCACTAAGAAAGATAAAGGAATAGTTACTTCTGCCTTTGCTGTTTTATCAGGATAAACCCTCAAATTTACATAGGCAGTTGCATTCGGTACATCATTGAAAAAACGCTCAAGTTTTGAAACTTTCTTTTCGGCGTATTCTCGAATAGCTTGAGTAACCTCGATATTTTCTCCACGAACATTATAGTTAAACATAAATATCCCTCATTTCCTCTCTATTTGGTCTAAGGCTAATGAGCCATAAACCCAAAAGCTATTACTAGCTTAAAATTATTATAACACATGCCCACATCGATTGAAAGCGCTACACATTCTAAGCAAGTGATTGATTTCTTGCTAAAGTAATACTTTTTAAATCCATTTCTTCTTTAGCAATAGCTTCAAAATGTTGAACTATCTCTAATTTTGCTTGTATCATAGTTGCCCCTGTTGTATAAACATCATCAAAAATCATTAGACCTTTCTTTTCTTTTAATTTTTCTTTTTCTATATTTATCCAAGCAAATGGACGATTGAGTGTTAAACGATCTTTTCGACTTTTTGCTGCTTGTCTAATTTCATTTCCAATGTAATGGAAGGGACAACAATAAGGGATGTGGGCTATTTCTAATAAATATGCGGTCGGATGAAACAATCTCCTTTTCAAGCTTGATTCAGAGCTAGGTAAAATTAACCAAAGGTAGTTTGGATAGTGTTTATATGTTTTCTTTAAGACTTGCTTCATTACATTCGCCATCCGGCAATCTCCATCATATTTATAACGAGTGATCCAATTTTTAAAACCAGCATTGTAGTCAAATAAGGCTTGATTGTTTATTAGCTTTAGAGGATATTTTTGGCGCCAGCGATAACAATCTAGACAGTAATTCTCATCAGTATCTTTGATTCTATAAGTAGTTTGATAGTGGTTGCTACCATCTAATTTTCTTCCACAGGCTCTGCAACTTTCACTCTGATAATGATAAGGAACGAATGATTTTAAACAGTCTGAACACAATGGTTCAAATTCAATAGCTTGCCAGGAAAATAACTGTTGCCAACTTAAATCACGTTGGTAATTTTTCTGGCACATCAAACAGACCCTTTCATCAAGCATTTGCATTTAAAAGTCCTCTCTTGCTCGCTAACTGATTCATTCCCTTAATTTCTATAGCCGCTCTTTTCATTTCTTTTGTAATACCATAATGACCAAAAACAACTTTACCTGATGGATAAGCAGCCTTCCTTCCTACCCTGCCACTCATTTGAACTAAAGCTGATTTAGAGAAAAGAGGGTCCTCAGCACCAAGGACAAACACATGACAGTTTTCAAAAGTTACTCCCCTTTCAAGAATGGTTGTAGAGATTAGTATGTCATAATGACCTTTGCGCATTTTTTCTACCTTTTGATGTCTTAGAGGATCTGTTGAATATACATAGGTAAGTCTAAGGCCTTTAAAAAGTTTCTCTAACCACTCAGATAATAGAATTGCCAACTTGATATTGGCTATAAAAATTAGTTTTCGACCTTCAAGCGCAATAAAATGTTTTAGGCTTAAGAGAAGTTTGGAATTCTTTTGTTGATTTACTAAGTTAGTTTTCCAATCTCCCAACCACAAAAATATGGGTTCAACCAAAGGAAAACCATGAAATCGCGCTGGTAAAATGGTCTGGTGAATCAAGCCTTTTTTGACCGCTTCCACAATTTTTTTATCCGGTGTTGCTGTCAGAAAGATTAATTTACCCTTCTTTTTAACTGCTCGATTTACCGCGAAATGTAAACTCTCATTATCAACATAGGGAAAGGCATCTACTTCATCCACTATTACTAGGTCAAAGGCTTGAAAAAACCTTAGCAACTGATGGGTAGTTGCTATTAAAATTTCACAGGGCTCATATTTTGTTTCACTCTTTCCATGAAGCAAAAGAACTTTGACCGAATTAAAAGCAGCTTTAATTCTTGGAAAAAGTTCAATGCACACGTCAACTCTTGGAGAGACTAAAGCTATCTTTCCATCCTTTCTTAATATTTCATCGATTATTGGAAAAAGCATTTCTGTTTTACCAGCTCCCGTTACAGCATGGATTAAATGCGGGTGACTACTATCATCCAATTGTTCCGCAACTTCTTGTGAAGCCTTATTTTGCTGTGGCGAAAGTTTCCCTTGCCAGGTGAGAAAGGATTTTTGATTTCTTATAGTTAAAGGTTGATTGTTTGGTAAATAATAAAGCAAATCGTTACTACAAATTCGTCCCATTTGAAGACACGAACAACAATATATAATCTTCTTTTTATTAAAATAAAACTTATAGTATTGTTGTTGATCTTGACAATTGCACCTGGAACAAAGGATGTGCTTTTGTTTTATTTGTATAGCAGGCATTGCGTGTAGATGATTAAATATCGTCTCTAATTTCCAGCTGGATTGAGAAAGAAATTTATCCCAGATTATTGTTACTTCTCTTTGAGTCATTAATTGACCAATAAAATACTCTTTCCACTCCATCAAAAAAATCTCCTTCCATGTCTTTTTATAAAGTACACAGAAGGAGAATAATTAGTGCTATTATTTACTTGTTTAATTAGGATCGTAATTAGGCATTATGGCCAAGCCAATACAACCTTTTCCGGTATGTGTACCGATAACAGGGCCGATCGAGTTAATTTCTATATCAGAGATCGTTAACTCTTTTTCAATTAATTCTACAACCACACTACATTCGTCTTTAGCATTGGCATGTGTCATCATAAGCTGAATACCTTGGGGATATGATTCAATTGCTTCTTTAATTAGTTGAATCCATCTAGCATACACCTTTTTATTAGTACGGATTTTTTCAAAGAGAAGAATATTTCCTTCCTCATCAAAATGCAATAAAGGACGAATTTTAAGCAATTGGCCTAGTGTAGCAAAACCTGCATTTAAACGTCCACCTTTAACTAGGTTCTCTAACTCTTCGACCATCAAATAAGTTTGTGTATGATTTGCTTGCCAGGTTAGTTCAGCCACGATATCTTCTAATTCCTTATCCGCTTCGAGTCCTTTTAAGGCTTTCCTTGCCAAACCTTCAATGACTATGCATGAAGACTTAGAATCGATAATATAACTTTGAATACGATCTTGGTATTCAGTTAGTACCGATTGCGCTAAAGCTAAAGTTCCTGATATTTTTGAAGATAGATGGATAGCTATGACTGCTTGAAAACCTTCTTCAACAATCTGATCCATCAATTGGTAGTAGTCACCTGGATGT
Source organism: Facklamia sp. P12950 (assembly GCF_050409465.1). Lineage (NCBI taxonomy): Bacteria > Bacillati > Bacillota > Bacilli > Lactobacillales > Aerococcaceae > Facklamia > Facklamia sp. P12950. Next base: position 181,001 of record NZ_JBNUPK010000003.1, on the reverse strand, counting down.
GGTTGAGAAGATTTAGGTAATCGATCACTTTTTTCCATATACTGATAAAACCGCGTCTGCTCATCAATATCAGATGAATCTTTAAAAACAGTCCCATCATCAAAAATAACACTAAGATCGACTTGAAAAACGTTTGATTGACTGGCTATTTCCTGGTTTAAATATGCTGTAGAATCTACTATAATTGCTGTTTTCATTTTTCACTACCATTCCCTGTCTGACTAATAATCAGTTGTTTTTTAAATATGTTACACTGTTTAAAGAATCTATATGTTATCTATTATCCTAACATAAATGAAAGGAAAGCTATATGTTTAATTATTTAAGTATCCAAAAAGAAATTGTACATGAAATTGAAATAAAAAAATCTCGTTTTATTTGTTTTCTGTTTCCAATCAAAAGTGAAGAAGAATTTAATCAACACTTGCTTAGTATACAAAAAAAGCATTATAAAGCAAATCACCACTGCTATGCTTTTAGTTTAGAGGCTGACTCAAGTATTCAACGCATGAGTGACGATGGCGAACCAAGTGGTACAGCAGGTCTACCAATGCTTGAAGTTCTTAAAAAAGAGGAATTAACTTTTGTCGCAGCCATTGTTGTTCGCTATTTTGGTGGAAACAAGTTAGGTGCAGGTGGTTTAATTCGCGCTTACACCCAAGTAGTTAGTGAAAGCTGCCAATTGGCCAATAAAATTAAAAATGTTAACCAGACCCTTCTTCAAATTGAAATGGATTATGCACAGCTTGATCGCTTTAATCATAATCTTGCTCAAATGCCTGGCTTACCTTCTGTTCTGACCATCGAATATCTCGAAAAAATTCAAATGACAATCGCTATTCATTCTGACTTCCTAAAGGAATTTGATAGCTATTTAGTCAATTTTTTAAGTGGACAAGTTAAAATAGACAGTTTAGGTAATCGAGATATAAATATACCTTTTAAAACTTAAAAAGATTCATTTGTTTGGAGACTCTTTTCCAATATGCACAGTAAAATAAACCATTGCTACAATCAATACCATTGTCATCACCCATATCAGCCACTTTAAATTAGGAAAGGCATGGAGGGCTAGGGTAATCAATGAAAAAACGGCAGATAAAGCCATCATCATTTTATTGATTGAACTTTCATTATAACCCCTTCGCAGTAACCGATGATGGATATGCTCTTTGTCTCCTTCAGTAACCGGGGTTCGTTGGTGTAAACGCCTCATGAAGGCAAAAACAGTATCAAAAAGTGGAACAGCAAATAAAAGTATTGGAAAAATAAAAGAGTAAAGACTGGCATTTTTTAGATTAGTAACGGTTAAACTAGCGTACATAAATCCAATAAATAAAGCCCCAGTATCTCCCAACATAATTTTAGCAGGTGGCCAATTAAATATTAAAAAACCAGCAATTGCTGCAAATAAAAATAACAACTTTAATACAAAATCCAATTGAATGGTTAAAGAAAAACCTAAAGTTATTATAACCATTGAAAAAAGACTCACCAGGCTAACACTTGAAGCTAGGCCATCAATCCCATCTAATAAATTTAATGCATTAGTTACTAAATAAATCCATACTATGGTTAAGAGATATTTCAAACCATTAAAAAGTAATGGGTCTTCAAAATTAATGAGTTGAGATGAAAAAGAAATGTCACTATAAAAATAGACATAATGACAGGCGATTAAAATACCGATTGATTTTTTTAAAGCAGATAAATTTAACCTATCATCTAAAACGCCCGTTACAAGGATAATTAAGGAGGCTACAAAAAGACTCCCTTGCTTATCCCAAAGAGTAAAAGGATTTAATAAGTAATAGCTTAACCAATATGCCATAAATACAGCAATACCACCGTAAGCAGGTGGTGTTTTTTTGCTATTATTCTCTCTATTCTTAAAATCAAGGGGCTTTGTAAAATTAAGCAACTTTAATAAGGAATAGGAAAATGCTAATGACAATATGAAAGCAAGCACTACCCTCATTATTATTTCCAGTACAATGGACATTATTTCATCTCCTTAAATCAAGATTCCCTCCAAAACTGATCAAAGACAGTGACTGGCAGATGGCGTTTATGTTGGCTACTTAAGTACCATTTTTCAATTATTGCTGCTTCATGGTCTTTTACTTCACGTCCTGTCAAATAACGATCAATGGTTTGATAAGAAACACCCAACGCTTCTTCATCGGATAACATAGGACGGTCTTCTTCTAAATCGGCTGTCGGTATTTTTTGATAAAGGTCTGCCGGACAGTTTAGGGACTGTAGCAACTGCTTACCCTGATCTTTGGTTAAGCGCCACAAAGGCATTACATCCGCTGCCCCATCTCCATATTTAGTAAAGAATCCTGTGACACTCTCTGCTGCATGGTCACTTCCTACTACAACACCTGAAAACTGTCCTGCTACCGCATATTGCATCACCATACGCTGTCTCGCTTTAATATTTCCTTTATTAAAATCGCTAACTTCAATTTGTTCTTTTTTCAAAGCTTGAACAACTCCTAAAGTCGCCTCTTCAATATTTAGATTTAAAATTCGGTCTGGTGCAATAAAATCTAGAGCCTTTAGTGCATCTTCTTCATCATTTTGGACAGCATAAGGAAGTCGTATAGCAATAAATTGATACTGGTTATCGTTTGTTTCAGTTCGGATTTCTTCAATAGCCATTTGCGATAATTTCCCTGCTAAAGTGGAATCTTGTCCTCCACTAATACCTAATACCAATGACTTTAAACCTGCATTTTGATAGAGATAATCTTTCAAAAAGTTAATAGATCGCCGAATTTCAGCTTCTGGTTCAATCCTTGGTGAAACTTTTAAATTCCCTATGATTTCTTTTTGCAATTGTCTCATATTATTCTCCTTATCAGAATTGATCTGTTTGAAACGCCTCAACTCTTAAATCAACTTGGTCGCGAACCTCTTGTATACTATCCATTTTCAAATCGTATAATTTTTGCGATAAATCAACTGGATAAACTTGTGGATTTAAAATGCGCTTATGCTCTTCCCATAAGCAGTTAATCTTATCCTCTGAATAATCTTTAATAGTTAATATATCTGGTAAATCATATACTTGCTGACCCTCTTTGTATATATCTATTAAAAGTGGACGCGCTTCAAAGTCCTTAACAGTTTTATTGATATAGGTATGAACTGGATGGAACATGAAAAGTTCCTCTAAAAGATCGGGCCTTTCATCTATTAAAGCAATATAGTCACCTTCCACCTTGCCATCTTTTTTTCGAGTAATTCGCCAAACTTGTTTCATACCGGGTGTAGTGATTTTTTCTGTATTGGAAGAAATTTTAATTGTCGGTACAATCTCACCTTTGTCATCTTCGATTCCAACTAATTTATAAACAGCACCTAGAGCAGGCTGGTCATAAGAAGTTATTATTTTAGTTCCAATACCCCAATCGTTGATTTTTGCACCCTGCATTCGTAAGTTTAAAATGGTTTTTTCATCCAAATCATTGGAAGCTATTATGCGCGCTTCGGTGAAACCTGCTTCGTCCAATTGCTCACGAATTTTTTTTGATTGGTAAGCCATATCTCCCGAATCAATTCGAACACCGATAAAATTGATTTTGTCACCCATTTCTTTAGCTACTTTTATAGCGATAGGTATGCCTGAACGTAATGTGTCATAAGTATCTACTAAGAAGACGACATCACGATGCGTTTCAGCATAAGCTCTAAAAGCTTGATACTCATCTCGGTAAGCTTGTACCAAAGAATGAGCGTGAGTACCAGAAACAGGAATACCAAATAATTTCCCAGCCCTAACGTTTGAAGTTGAATCAAAGCCTCCAATAAAGGCTGCACGCGTTCCCCAAATAGCCGCATCCATTTCTTGCGCTCTTCTAGCACCAAATTCAGAAATTTTATCCCCTTCACCCACTACCGAACGAATACGTGATGCCTTTGTGGCAATTAAAGTTTGGAAATTTATTATATTTAAAATAGCTGTTTCAACTAATTGGCACTGACCAAGTGGTCCTTCAACTTGCATCAAAGGTTCGGTTGCATAACAAAGCTCGCCTTCTTGCATAGACCTAACAGATAACTCTAGTTTCATATCTGCCAAGTATTGAATAAATGTTTCGGGGTATATTTCTAAGCTTCTTAGATAATCCAAGTCAGTCGCTGAGAAATGAAATTGATTCAAATAGTGAACAACTCTTTCTAAACCAGCAAAAATAGCGTAGCCATTGTTAAAAGGGTTTTTGCGAAAGTAGACTTCAAAAACAGCCAGTTTTCGATCAATCCCTTTTTCCCAATATGTTTTCAACATATTGATTTGATAAAGATCGGTGTGGGTCATTAAGCTGTCATCAGAATATTTATAGATCATTTTAATCTCCTCAACTGAATAATTTTATTTATTGTATCATACTATTGCCCTCAATGTTGATTCAAAAAGAGTGCATAAGTTATAAGCTCATTATAAAAAAGCCTTTAGTTGAATGCTCAACTAAAGGTTTTTACTAATTACTCTTCTATGGTATTTTCTTCAGAAGTTTGCATGGCCTCCAAAGGAACCTGAATATTAAAGCTTTGACCATACTGGTCAAAGTCAAAATTAGCCGAAATACTTATAAGCTCTGGTAAATTAGACCGGTCTGTTTGACTCACTGAATCGATAAAAACTTTAGGGTCTGTGTCAATCATAAAGGAAAAGTTCTTTATCAGCCCTGTCACACTCTCATATGTAACAGTCATTTGTGGATTCATATTAAAGAAATCTTCAAACATATCAGGATTCAAGAATTCCCCCAGAGATTCTTCATATTCTCGGTCGATGGGTTGTCCCAGATCTTCTGATTGCTCAATCGCTTTGTTAGCTGATTGCTTAACCAACTGTTTTAAATCGATTGCCTTATCTAAATCATTGTAAAAGCTAGCTCCATTAATATCTTTTTTCAACTTAAAAAGATAATCTTGACCTTTTTCTTCAAATTCAAAGTATTTATCAATAAATGTTTTGGCCTCTGAAGTCATTTCGCTTTCTACTAAGCCATTTGATACATTTTTAAAGGATGCTTGAAGACTATCTAAGATATCTTCTTCTGATACCGTCCATTCTGAAGTCTTCCACTCTTTAGATTGAGTGTTGTAAATATAATTAAATCCTTCTTTAGCATAGCTTTCAAAACCTACAGCCTCTGAACCTACAAATGGAGAAATTATTTTTGCTACCATTTGTAAAGCGATCGGTTGAGCATTTACTAATGCGTCAATTTCTAGGTTTCCAAAATCACTGGTCATATTTTGCGAGGAAATTTTCACACCTACTGTACCTTCCATATGAAAGGATTGGAATTCTTGTTGGTTTGCTTTTACCGCCACATCTTGCCAAGCATCTGAAACTGTTTCTTGAGCATTCACATAAGACTGAGGGATTAGCAGCAGATTAACCATTATCATTAAAAAAAGTGTTTTTACCTTATTACGTTTATTCATAATATCCTCCTTATAATTTACTAGCAAAAGCCTAACATAAACAATAAACAACATCTAGAAATAGCTTACTCATAAATATGAATTTTGGATTGAAAATCCTTCCATGAAGGTTGGCAGAGATCTTCTTGGTCTAAACCTCTTGAAGAAACCTTATCAAATAATATTTTTAATGTTTGAAACAACAATTTAAAATCAAAGGCTAATGAGTAATTTTTAATATAGAGCAGATCAAAGTTTAATTTATTATTAAAGTCTGTAGCATATTTTCCATAGACTTGAGCATAGCCAGTGATTCCTGCACGTACATGATGACGCAATTCATAATAAGCATTTTCTTGACTAAATTGATTAACAAAAAAAGGACGTTCAGGTCGCGGTCCAACGAGCGACATATCACCTTTTAACACATTGATTAATTGTGGAAGTTCATCAATCCGAGTAGTGCGAATAAACTTTCCTACCCTCGTCACTCGTGAATCATTAGAACTAGCTAATACGGGTCCAGATTTTTCTTCAGCCGTTTGAGTCATTGAACGAAATTTTAAAATGTTGAAAGGTTTAGATCCTTTTGTAATTCTAACTTGACGATAAAAAATTGGTCCCTTACTGTCTAGTTTTACAGCTATGGCTGTTATTAACATGATAGGCGAAGCTAAAATTAATAAAAGAAGAGAAGAAGCAATATCAATCGTCCTTTTGATAATAGCTTGTTCAAAAGCAATTGAAAAAGTAGATACTTCAATTAAACTTTCATCTTCAAAGCTCATTATATTTGGATTAACCATCATTAAATTTGCAAAGTTAGTCGATAAAAAGAGCTTTTTGTTATTCCGCATCAAATAATCGTATATTTTTAGTCGTTCTGTTTCTTCGATATAACCAGTAAGGTAAACAATATCGACCGCATCCGATAATTTAACCACACGCTGGTAATAATCTGACAAGACTACATGAGTTACCTCATGTCTACGATTGGTCATTCTATCAAAATTAACCACTGCATTTAACGCCTTTTTATTCTCCCCTACGACTAAAACTCGTTTACGGCCAGATAATCGATGATAAAGGATGTAAGCTACAGCATTAAATAAATATACCAATATTGTCCCTACGAAAAGGTTAAGTAAAATAACAGATCGCGGAAAAGTTAGCCAAGACCCAGCATAAGTAACGGCCATCATAAAAAAAGACAAAAACAATTGAGATAGCATGGTAAAGTAGAAAAGGTCCATTAAAGTTTTATTATAAAATATATAGGTACCAAAGAAGAAGTTGATCAAAATAAAACCTATTGCTATCCAGAAATAACTTGATTCAAAAGCTATAAAATTTCTATAGGGAATTTGGCCTGAAAATTTTAAATAAAAGGATAATAGAATTCCTAAAAGACATACCAGTGAACCCATTATAACTACAACAAAGCGTAATAAATTATTCCATTCTTTTCGATGGTTCATAATAAAACCTCTTTCTTTCCGTTGGTTCTTACTCATTATACCGACTTCTTTAAAAAATAACCATCAACATTTAGTCTGATTAATTTTTACGCTCTCATATATTTGTATTGAAATAACTTAAGCTCGTCCCATCTAATTTAAAGATAGAACGAGCTTAAGCTTCAAATAAAAAATTTACAATTAAAGTCTACTCAATGATAGTGAATTTTTCATTGAAAAGAGGTGAAACAGAACGGTTCTCGTGAATACGTTTAATTGCTTCAGCAATTAAGTGTGCAACAGACACAATTTCAATTTTATCAATTTTTTTGTCTTCAGGCAGTAGAATGGTGTCTGTAACAATTACCTTCTTGATAACAGAAGTTTGCAATCTTTCTAAAGCTGGCCCAGAAAGAACCGGGTGAGTACAGGTGGCATAAACTTCTTTGGCTCCACGATCAATCAAAGCTTGAGCAGCGATTGTAATTGTTCCTGCCGTATCAATCATGTCATCAATTATCACTGCTGTTTTATCTTTTACATCTCCAACAATACTCATCACTTCTGCAACGTTAGGACGTGGGCGACGTTTATCAACAATAGCAATTGGTGCCTTTAAAAATTCTGCTAGTTTTCGTGCACGAGTTACGCCGCCATGGTCAGGTGATACAACAACAACATCATCGCCAAAAAGTTTGTTATCAATAAAGTAATTTGCCAGTAAAGGAGCACCTAATAAATGATCTACAGGTATATCGAAAAACCCTTGAATTTGGGCAGCGTGTAAATCCAATGCCACTACACGGTCTGCTCCTGCTTGCTCTAACATATTTGCTACCAATTTAGCTGTAATTGGTTCACGAGACTGTGCTTTACGGTCTTGACGTGCATAACCATAGTAAGGAAGCACTACATTGATTGTTTTTGCTGATGCGCGACGCAAAGCATCAATCGTAATTAATAATTCCATTAAATTATCATTAACTGGTGAGGAGGTCGATTGTACGATATATACATGTGCCCCCCTAGTCGATTCATCAATATTTACACGTATCTCTCCATCAGCAAACCTAGATAAAGAAATTTCACCTAATTCTACTCCAACAGCTTTTGCAATTGCTGCCGCTAACTTTTCGTTAGAACTTAATGCAAAGATCTTTAATTTTGGATCCTTATAGTGTTCACTTGCCAACCAAATCCCTCTTTCCTTAAATTTATTTATTGATGTATTTAGTCCAATAACCTAACTTATTAACCTGTTCGCTACGTGAAATAGCTAAGGCTTCCGCTTCAACATCCTTTATAATAGTTGAACCAGCAGCTATAAAGGCACGGTCCCCAATCTCAAGTGGAGAGACGATATTAGAGTTACTTCCAAGAAATACTTGATCGCCGACTTTCGAACGATATTTTCTTTTACCATCATAGTTACAAAAAATAACACCACAGCTTACATTGACATCTTTTCCTAATTCAGCATCACCGATATAGGCTAAGTGACCTGCTTTGGTATCTTTACCTAGTTGAGAATTTTTAACTTCAACAAAATTCCCAATACGGACGCCCTCTGCCAAATAGCTATTCGGTCTTAAATGCGCAAAAGGTCCTATTTTTGCTTTATCTTCAACCTTTGATTTCTCAATAACTGACTGAGTAATTATTACTGAGTCCCCTACTTGGCTATCTACAATCTCACTGTTGGCACCAATTCTTACTGATTTACCAATAAATGTTTCGCCCTTAAGCTGAACTCCCCCCTCAATCACCGTATCTTCACCAATTTTTACATCCGCTTCAACATAAGTCATTTCAGGATTAATAAAGCTCACGCCATTTCGCATATGATTTGTAATGATACGTCGGTTCATTAGCTGCTGAGCTTTAGAAAGCGCTACTCGATCATTCACTCCAATTGATTCTGCAAAATCATCCATATTAAAAGCATGAACTTTTTTTCCTTGTTTTTGAAGAATTTCAATAATATCTGGTAAATAATACTCGCCCTGGGCATTCCGATTGCTCACTGATTTCAAAGCTTTAAACATACTTAAATTATCAAAAATGTAGGTCCCTGTATTAATCTCATCTATAATAAGTTCTTTTGACGAAGCGTCTTTTTGCTCCACAATTTTAAGAACTTGGCCTTCATCATCACGAACAATTCGACCATAACCAGTAGGATCTGAGGTTCTTGCAGTCAAAACGGTTGCTTTTGAACCTGTGCTTTCATGATGCTCAAAGAGTTTAGTTAATGTTTCTCCTGACAATAAGGGTGTATCTCCACATATAACTAAGGTACTTCCTTTTTCATTTGCCAGAAGATTCTCAGCTTGGAGTACTGCATGACCTGTTCCTAATTGCTCGGATTGAAAAGCAAAATCAGTGAGGTTTTTTAATTCTTCTTTCACTAAATCTGCCCCATTACCAACAATAGTTACGATCTGCTCGGCACGACTTTCCAAGACTGATCGAACAACATGTTCTGCCATGGAAATTCCACTAATTTTATGGAGAACTTTAGGTAAGGCTGACTTCATGCGTGTACCTTTGCCAGCTGCTAAAATAACCGCCATTCTTTTCATTCACTCACACTCCTTCTATCTGCGACATTTACCCTTATATTATATCTATTTAAGGACCATATGGCTATGCAGTTTCCTAATTAAAAAAATTTCCTGCTTCAATTTCCAATTGATAATGACCTAACTCATTGTTATAACGTAATTGAGTTTCAAAAAGAGCGTGATAATTTGGAATACTCATTCGATTTTTTACCTTATTCTCTGCAAAAACGCATATTCCAGCTGCTTGCGAATCAAATTCTTCAATTAAATTTAAAAGCCCTGTTAATGTTCCGCCATTACGAAGAAAATCATCCACAATTAATACACGACTTTGCGATTGCAAAGCTGACTTCGAGAGTTCCATTTTCTTAACAGTCTGCGTAGAACCCGAAGTATAATTAATCGAAATGGTTGATCCTTCTCCAGAGGTAGATTCTCGACGTACCACAACATAAGGTTTGTTTAGATATAATGCTACTGCCGCTGCTAATCCTATCCCTTTAGCTTCTATGGTAAGAATGGTATCAATTTCTTTATCTGCATATTTAGCTGCAATAAGTTGAGCAATCGGATTTAAAACACTCGGATCTTGTAGTAGGTCATTCACGAAAATATAGTTTCCTGGGAGAATTCTCTTACCTTGAGAGAGTCGCTCTTTTACTTGACGCTGAATAATTTCAACTTCCTCTCCCGACAGATGTGGACGAAAAATAACACCTCCTGTTTTACCAGTCAATGTTTCAAGTTGCCCTAGTTGCATTTCATCAAAAACTCCTCTGACCATTCCCAAATCTTCACTAATTGATGATTTAGCACATTGAAATTTATGCGCAAAATCTTGTAAGTTTAAGAGTTGGTTGGGATTATTCATTAGTTGTTGGGTAATTGCTATTAAGCGCTGGTTTCGTTTATATTTTTTTATCATTTATAAAAAGCCTCCTTTTCCAAACATTAAGCAAACTTTATCATTATTTGTTCGAATTTTCAACAAAAAATCTCTATCGAAAAAGAGTTCTAACAGCTGTTAGAACTCTTAAAAATTATCAATGCTTATGTTTGCGTAAGTATCTTTGTAGGCTTTGAACAACAGCTACTAAAACGAATATCAAAATAAATATTAAAGTAATAGATGCTCCAGGAGGGGTGTCTAATCTGTAGGAAGCGAATAATCCCAAGTAAATTCCCACGATGTTTATCACAAAACCAATCGCTATTGCTTGTTCAAAGGACCTAGAAAGTCTAATAGCTGTTGAAGAAGGAATCACAATTAATGCTGATACTAATAAAACACCAACAATTGGCATCATAATGGAAATAGCAACCCCTGTTAAAATTGAAAAACAAGTTGAAATAAAACGAACCGGCAGTCCTGCTGTTTTAGCAGTAGCTTCATCAAAAGATATAATATAAAGTGGTTTTCTAAAAATTAGATATAAGCATAAAATCACCAGCGCTAGTCCAATTAATAAATAAACCTCTTGGTCTTGAATTAAGATAATCGATCCAAACAGATATTGGTCTACTTTAAATACACCACTATTGGAATTAAAGCTTAGAAGAAACAAGGCTAAAGCCATACCAGTGGACATCATTAAAGCCACAGATATTTCAGTGAAATGTCTATACACCGTTCTAAGATACTCAATTCCCAGTGAAGCAATCACAACAATCACTATGGTCGAGTATGTAGGTTGGATACCTAGTATAATTCCTAAAGCAACTCCAGCTAAAGAAATATGAGATAAGGTATCTGCCATTAAAGATTGCCTTCTGAGAATGAGGAAGAGACCTAAAATAGGTGTTATAAAGGACATGGCTAATCCTGCTATAAAGGCGCGTTGGATGAAGTCATACTGAAACATCTCCAAGGAGAACCCTCCTCTCTAATTAAGCGAATTTCACGATCATAGAAGCCTTCAATTTCATCATCAGCATGTGTCACCATCATGATGGATTTACCATGATGCTTGGTAAGATGTTGCAAAAGTTGATAGAACTTTCGGCGTGATTGGCTATCCATACCGTTTGTCGGTTCATCTAAAACATATAAATCTGGATCCAATGCAAAAACGCGCGCTAAAATAATCCGCTGTTTTTGGCCGCCTGAAAGTTGCCCGATTAATTTATCTCGCATATTCGCCATACCCACTGCTTCAAGGGCACGATCAACGTGTTCATAATCTTCAGCATCTAAAGATTTAAACCATCTATTTTGACTGTAACGACCCGACTCTACAAAGCGCTGAACCGTGCTAGGGAAGCCTGAATTAAAGGCGGAAATGTTTTGTGCAACATAACCCAACGATAGCTTATCTCCTGCTTTATTTTTTTTGGCAATACTTATTTCTCCTGTTGCTGGCTTTAACAGACCGATAATATTTTTAACTAACGTTGACTTAGCCGCTCCATTTTCTCCCGTTAAAATAACAAATTCTCCGGATGCGATATCAAAAGTGATATTATTCAAAACTTTTTCTTCTTCATAATAAAAAGACAAGTTTTTAACGGATAACACCTTCATTTTTGGCCTCCTTACACTAGTTTCTAATTTTGAAGTAATTGTTCAAGATTTTTACGCATTAATGTAAAATAGTTTTCCCCTGCTGCTGCCTCTTCCTCAGAAACTAATTCCAAAGTTCTTAAGGGCAGTAATTCTGCTTTAGTAGAGCTTGCTACTGTTTGAGCAATCTTAGAATCAATAGCAGGATCAACATAGATTTTGTTCACTTGTTTTTCTGCTAATAGCTTTTGCATTTCAGCAATTTGTTTGGCTGAAGGTTCTTGATCTGAAGAAAGTCCTCCAATTGAAATTTGCTCTAAGCCATAAGCCTGAGCTAAATAGCTAAAAGCTTTATGTTGAACCACGATGGTTTTATTTTCTAAATCTTTTAATTTAGTCTGAAATTCTGTATTTAATGCTTCAAGTTTTTCAACCAAAGCCTTACAGTTCTCTTCATAGACCTTCTGATTATCAGGATCTATTTCTATCATTGCCTCTTTAATGTTTTTGGCTTGTTGACTATAAACCATTGGGTCTAACCAGGTATGAGGGTCAAATTCATGAACGTGTCCTTCGTGACCATGCTCTTCACCTTCATGATCGTGCTCTTCACCTTCATGATCGTGCTCTTCACCTTCATGATCGTGCTCTTCACCATCACCGGATAACAAATCAATGCCGTCGGTTGATTCTAAAACTTTGGTAGTATCTAAATCAACTAAAGACATTAAATCCTTTATAAAAAATTCCATTTCATCATCTTGATAAATAAATAGATCACTTTCTTGAACTTTAATTGCAGCTTGTGCACTTGCTTCATAAGCGTGAGCATCTTGATTGGCATCTAGTAGCATAGAAACCTCCATTTTATCTCCTGCTATTTCTGAAGCCAAAAAGTACACTGGATAAAAAGTGGCCATAACTTTTGGCCTGTCTTGTGCAGAAACAATTTTAAAAGTTGTATGACCTACCATCGCTAGACTTAAAAAGATAGTAGCTATTATTTTCATTAGTTTATTCATATTATTTTACCCTCCGTTTAAATAGTAATAGTTACATATATCTTTATGTATAGTATCTTCCTACTAGAAGTTTGTCAAGGTAAATTTTAAGATATAATTCACTAAAAAAGCGGTAAGTCCTCTATTAAGAAGGCAAACCGCTAAATTGATATTACTCGTATTGATCTAAACTGTTAGTCATCCATTCTGGCAATGAATCTTTGACCTTGTCGGGAAATCGATGACTGATTGTTTCGAGCTCCTGACCAAATGTCTTGCGCATCAAAGCTGTTATCTCCTTAGGTAATAACTTTTTCCCTTGATTCTCTGCAAGCGTTATCTGCTTTAGTATTTCAATGTATGAATAAGCTAATGCTAGAGTAACAGTTGAGGCAGTAAAACCATTAACCATTCCTCCTGTAACTGATCCCACTCCTGGCACCCATTTAGCAGCTGACGAAGCTAGGTACTTACCCACCATACTCGCTAAACCTGTCCCTCCTACCCCAGCCATCATACTAACAATTTGTTTTTTATCGATAGACAAGCCGAATATACTAGTAATGTGAGCTAGCATTGTAATTTGGATAGGAACTAAAAGAGCTGAGTCAGCAATCGGTAAGGGGGTTAGACCAATTCCAAAAGTTGTTTTCATATACTTGTTTGCCCAACTTCTAGATTGAGCTATTTTTAAAGCCAAGTCTACTCGTTGGGCATTAATAAAAGCCTTCTCTACCTCTTCCGGAACAAACTCATAACTATGTTTAGTCAACTCTTCTAAGCCATAAGCTTTAATTTTTTGGCCACCTGCTAATTCAAAGTCTTTGGCTAAAACAGGAATAACCCCTTGGACTTGAGGGACTGCTTTTTTAACAGAATCTTTAAAGCCTTTAATATCCTCACCAATTGCTTGTGTTAAGACCACAATAACCGGCAGTTCTTGAGCCAGCATTGCAATTAGGGTAATTTCTTGCGGTTCAATTCTTGCCATCGTCGCATGGATACAATAGTAAACCAAGTGAATAGGCTCTACCGCATCGCCTTTTTTAGCGTCTTTTACTAAATGAAGTAAGTGTTGGATACTTTCATCTTGCGACTTTGAATGTAACTCTAATCCTTTAGTATCATAGATAACTAGTGGTAAGCCTTTTTTAGTTATTTTCTGGACCTTTTGAGTCACTGGAAGACCTACTCCTGTTGAAGCAATATTTTCTCTAAAAAGAGCGTTCACAAGAGTGGATTTTCCCGATCCCGTTTTACCAGCGAGTAAAATGCGAATGGGCTCCATCTTTTCCACTTCCTGATCTGCTTGCCTTAATAGATCAAGTGCTAAGTTAAGATTTAAAGGACTAGTCTTAAATTTCTTCCATAAATCCATAATTCGCCTCCATCTATGCCTTAATTCCTACGCGAGCGATTAGATAAAATTATTAACCTTAAAATTTGTAAAGCCGTTGAAAAAGTAGCCGCTATATAAGTAAGGGCTGCTGCATTCAAAACTTTACGAGCAGCGGGCAACTCCCCTTGAGTGAAGATATCTAGCTGTTCCAAAGAAATTAAAGCCCGTTTACTTGCATCTAGTTCAACTGGTAAAGTTACTATTTGAAATAATAAAGCCGTTGATAGTGCAATGATACCAATTGTTACCAATCCCATCATTTGGAAAAGAAAACCCAAAATGATAATTGGCATACCAATCATTGAGCCAAATTGTGATACGGGAACTAAAGCTGATCTTAATTTTAGAAATTGGTAGTTCTTAGCATCTTGCACGGCATGACCACACTCGTGAGCTGCAACTGCTACCGCTGCTACAGAGCTGTTGCTATAAGTAGCTTCCGATAATCTTAAGATTTTCTCTTTGGGACTGTAGTGGTCTGTTAAGTTCCCAGCTACTCTTTCAACTCTCACATCTTGAATTTGATTTGCTTGCAGAATTAATTCCGCGGCTTCTTGTCCACTTATATTACGCTCACTCATTAATTCGCTGTATTTAGCAAAGGTTGATTTAACCTTCCATTGAGCATACATTACAATAGCCATACCTATTAGTATTAAAATATATGTTGAATCAAAATAAAAACCGTAGGGGTACATTGAATTCCTCCTTTAAAGTTCAAACACTATAAACAGTATTCTATCAAAACTTCCTTTGGTTTTCTATTTTAGTAACTTTTAGATGAAAATTTCCCAGTCCTGATACTTAAATTAAAAAACATTTAGAAATGTACTGACCCCTTAAACCCGAACAAGGATTTAGGGGGGGTTGTACGGCAAAATATAATTTTGAATTTATATTATAGTTAGTAAGAGAAATCGAAGAAGGATATGAAAGAAAATTTCTTTCAAGAAGGTCTGGAGTCAAAGCTTCAAACGTTTCTAATTGGATAAGACAAGATAAAATGTATGGAGAAAAAGGACTTAGAAAATCTGTGTCTAAAACTAAATACAGCGGAGAATTAAAAAAATCTGTAATAAAATATAGGCAATACAAGGAACTATCCTATAGAGAAACAGCAGAGTACTTTAAAATTAATAATCCTTCAATAATTGCTAATTGGAAAAGAAAATATAAACAAGAAGGTTTTGAAAGATTCAATGCTAATGAAGGAAAACCTATAAAGAATGGGGATACGACTATGTCTAAAAACACCGATAAATCAAATGAAATTAAGAAGTTAAAAAAATCAAAGAGAAGAATTAATAGAGCTAAGGCAAAGAAATGAATATCTTGAAGCAGAAATACTCTATCTAAAAAAGTTAGATGACTTAATTCAAAAGAAAAAATCTCAAACAAAAAAAGACAAAAATAGTACTTGAAATAGGCTAGTTAAACCGGATATTAAGTTAAAAATATGGCTTGATATAGCAAAACTACCAAGAACGTCTTTCTACGAATGGAAAGAAAAGCGAGATAGAGTTAACCATAAAAGAGTATTAAGAATCATGAAAGTTAGTAAACTTCTATGTAAAAATTTCCACATAAGAACAATGAAATATAGCTCATATAGAGGAGAAATAGGTAGGATAGCAGATAACAAATTAAATAGAAACTTCAAAGTAGAAAAAGCTAATGAAGTATGGGTGAGTGATATAACAAAACTTAAAGTTAAATCTTCTGAAAACAGGTTATAACTATCACCAATAATGGATTTATTTAACTGTGAAATAATATCATATCATTTAAATATATCACCTACTGTATATTTTACCAATAAGTCCTTAGAAGATGCTGTAAAGAAACTTCCACAAGATCACCATTTAATAGTTCATACAGATCAAGGATTTCATTATCAACCTAAGTCATGGGTAAAAATCCTTGAAGATAACACTATAAAACAAAGTATGTCAAGACGAGCTAATTGTCTAGATAATTCGCCTATGGAAAACTTCTTTGGGCTTCTAAAACAAGAAATATTTTATGCGATTAAGTATGATAGTATAGATGAATTAGCTGAAGAAATAAAAAGATCTATTTATTGGTATAACCATCATAGGCTAAAAGAAAAATTAAACGGCCTTTCACCTATTGAATATAGGTTGCAGGCCGCATAATTAATTTTAATATTATTGTTCGTGTTTATGGGTTCACATCAAAATTCTAAATGCTTAATTATTTTTTATTTTAATTCAGGTAACATAGCATTCAAAGTAATTCCTACCAGTGCACTTAAGGCTGTTCCGGAAACAACAAATGAGCCTCCCAAATCTAAAACAGCTCCCCCCAATCCGATAACCAACATAGCTGAAGCAATAATTAAATTTCTAGATTGTGAAAAGTCAGTGTGATCTTTTATTAATACCTTCAGACCATTACTAGCAATCACACCATACAATAGAATCGACATTCCTCCCAATACTGCGGAAGGTATTGATGCCACTAAAGCATTAAATTTGCCAAAGAAAGATATCAAAATAGCTAGAAAAGCTGCATTTCTAATGACACTAACAGATGCAATTCTTGTTAAAGCAATCACACCAGAGTTTTCACCATAAGTCGTGTTTGCAGGACCACCAATTAAAGCTGAAACGAAAGTAGCTAACCCATCTCCTGCTAAAGTTCGGTGTAATCCTGGCTTTGATAAAAAATTACGATCACAAATTTCACTAAGAACCACATGATCACCTGTATGCTCAGCAATGGTAACCAAAGCAATTGGTAAAATCGCCCAGGCTTCTGGTCCAAAATAAAACTTATATTGTTGCCAATTTGCAACAGGTGTAGCAAATGGAAGGGATAAATCCGGCAAACGAATCCAACTAGCTTCTATTACGGGAGTATAATCAACGATTCCAACCATTAACGAAAGAAGATAGCCGCCAATAATAGCGATTAAGAATGGAATTACTTTAAAGAAGCCTTTACCAAATATCTGCATGTAAACTGAAATGAGTAGCGTTCCTACTGAAACGAAAATGTTTCGCCAATCCCCACCCGATACAAAGCCAGCATTATTTACTGCAGAAGAAGCTAATCCTAAACCGATAACAATAATCATCGGCCCAATAACAATCGGTGGTAATATTTTATTCAACCAATCGGTGCCCGTATACTTGATTACTCCAGCAATCACAACGTAAAATAAACCGACCATCATGATTCCAGTTTGCGCTGCAGAAACATCCCCACCTAGTTGTTCCATTGCTAAAGCCATGGCAGCAATATAAGCAAAAGAGGATCCCAAATAAACAGGTACCTCCCCTTTTGTTATAGTAAGGTAAATCAATGTTCCTATCCCACTTGCTAACAAAGCAGTTGAAACAGATAGCCCTAAAATTAAGGGAACTAAGATCGTTGCTCCAAACATAGCAAAAACATGTTGGAAACTTAATAATAATCCTTTGGTAAACTCCGGCTTTTCGTGAGGTTGCAGCAATAGCGTCATTTTATCTTTTGAATTTTCCATTTTAATCTCCTTATATGAAGGCATAAAAAAGAGCCCTTTATTTGAAAATAAGGACTTAAAATACTCAGTAGACTTTGGCATCCTCGCTGGAATGCATTAAAAGTCCTTACATTTCTAATCGATTTTATCATTGTTTGACCAAGTTGTCACACTCTTTTTAGGATTTAATTTAGTAATTTGTTATCAACTTGTTACCTAATATCCATATTTTTCTGATACACTGATGGAACGAAACAAAAAGGAATGATTTCATGAAAAAAATACTTAGCCTTATGATTGCATCTCTTTTATTATCTGCCTGTCAGATTTTCCAATACTTTCAAGAACCAACCGCTAATGAGAAAAATGAACAATCAGAATGGGCTGCTGTCTCCCAAGACCAAATAACTAGTCAAACAACTGAAAACCTTGAATCAGAAGATAGCCAAAAGGAGCAAACAGAAAAAAATAAACAGAGCAATACAGCCCCTCGCTTTTTAAAAGAGAAATTAAGCGTTTCTTCTGATTTCCCTAATTTGACACTTCCAGATGAAGTGCCTCAAGATATTAATCAAGCCATGGAAAGCTATTATCTAAATAATTTTACAAATCAAGAGCAACAAGTTAATAAAAATAAAGTAGCAAGTAAGGATTTAAATCAAATCCTTTCACAAATTAATTCGGAGGAAGATTTAAGCCAACTAGATGTTTCTATTGATCAAAGCCAATTCCAAATCAATGGAGAAACAATCTTTATTCCTCGCATCATCGTACCCTTAACTTACCAAGAAGCCGAAAAGATTGCCAGTGATAACGATACACGTTTAATAAACCACGCTTTAACACAAGTAGGAAACCGATTAGTGCTATTAGCTTATTATCGTCCTCAAACAAAGGAACTTATTCCTATGCATCTAGTCAATTCAACACACTCACTCTTTTTCTATCAGCAATAAGCATAAGGTCCCAGCCATTTGTTAAATGGCTGGGACTTTATGCTTTATCCTTTTGCTTGCTTTTTTAGAATGTTTTGACGATAGCGCTCTACTAAACGATGACTGATAATGATTTTTTTATCTGCCAGTTGATCGATAATTTCTTGATCAGAAACATCTTGGCCATGCTTTGTTATAACATCTTGAATAAAAGCTTGAATATTTAGAGCAGACAACCCACTACGTCCGACTTTTGCTGAAACATTAATAAAATCCGAAAGTGGAGACACATTCTCTCCATAAGCGAGGTTCTTATTGATAATAATGCGACTGACAATAGACTCAGATAAGCGCAGCTGATGAGCAATGTCTTTAATTAATAAAGGCGTTGGGCTTTTGTCTTCTCCTTTGAGATATTGCAGCTGAGATTGAACGATAATCTTAGTCACTGCAATTAACAATTTCTCTCTAGAGCGAATACTTGATAACATTTGCTGGTAGAATTCCTTATGCGGTTGGATATATTCTTGAAGCTCAGTATTATTTTTAGCTTCCATTTCATCATAATAATCTTGATCAAAAATTAGCCGTGGATAATACTGACGGTTAATGTGAATTTGTATTTCTTCTCCCATGAGTTGTAGTTCAACATCTGGAATCAAATTAATTCGCTCAATTCGTTCATATAATGAAGATGGGCGTGTCCGCAATGTATGGTAATAATTAACAATTTGTTGGATTTCAGCTAGCGTTAAGTTTGTACGCTCCATAATCTCTGCATAATCTTCTTCTAATAATTCAGCAAAATAATTTTCTAATAAAAAATAGGCATGATTTGGCGAATGTTGGTCTTGGTCTGTTTGCAACATTAGACATTCTTTCAAATCATAAGCCCCAATCCCAGTCGGCTCTAATTGTTGAAAAAGAGTAATGGCATCTAAGGCAATCATAGGGTCTATTTGTAGTTTTTTTGCAAGTTCTCCATATTTATAAGGTAAATAGCCACGTTCATCTAAAAAGGGAACCATTTGCACCATAGCATCTCTAATCGGTGTTTGCCTATATAACATAATCTGCTCGAAAAGGAAGGTTTCTAATGTTTGAGGAGAGCTTGGACTTTGAATATCAATATCTGGATCAGCTGCAGGCCTTCTTTCTTGTAAAATCTGGGAAACCTTATGCTCAATAGGGTATTCAAACTCTATAAACGGATTATCCAAAAACTTTTCTTCAAAATAATAGGTTAGCTGTTCGCCATTTAAGTCTAAAATTTCTAAAAGTAATGGATTTTGTGTGACTTCTTCTTGTGTAAGCGATCGAAAAATTTTTACTTCTTCTGACATCTAATCACCTTCTTTCTGACTTTTATCATTCTCTCTCTATTATAGCTAATGCTTAGAATTTCGTCTAATCATAATTCTTGTACTAGCACAATTTAATGTGCTTAAATTATTTAAAAAGACTAAAATTTTAAAAATAATTTTGAAAACCTTTGTATCTGCTTTTTTTTAGTTTTATAATCAACTTAAAAGCCATTTGATAGCGTTTGATTTTGTCGACGCTTAAGATGAAAGGAGAAATTAAATTGTTAGAAAATCTACAACCTAATCGAGTCTTCCACTACTTTGAAGAGTTAACCAAAATACCTAGAGAATCTGGTAATGAACAAGCAGTTAGCGACTACCTGTATCATTTAGGAAAAGAATTGGGTTATGAAACTATTCAAGATGAAGCTAATAATATTATTATTAGAAAGCCAGCCCATCCCGACTATATGGATCATGAACCAATCATCATTCAAGGACATATGGATATGGTGGCTGAAAAGGCAGAAGGCATAAAACACGACTTTGCCAAAGACCCTATTCCATTGGCAGTAGAAGGGGATTGGGTTAAAACCAAAGGGACAACCTTAGGAGCAGATGATGGAATTGCAGTAGCTATGGGTCTAGCAATCATTGAAGACAAAGAAGCTAAACACCCTGCTCTTGAATTGCTGGTTACTACGGATGAGGAAACCACCATGTCTGGTGCACGAGCTGTAAAAAAAGAAAATATTCGTGGCAAAAAATTAATTAACATTGATGCAGAAGAAGAAGGCATCTTACTGGCCGGTTGTTCTGGTGGCCATAACCTTATTGGTAAGCAAAAACTTAAATATCAAGCTCGCCAGTTAAAAAACACTTTTGAATTAACCATTAATAATATGTTAGGTGGACATTCAGGAATGGAAATCCACCAAAAAAGAGGAAACTCCATTAAATTTGCCTTACAGGCTATGAACTTAATTAAAGAGGTGTCCGACTATGAATTAGTGTCGATTGTCGGCGGATCAAAACATAACGCGATACCCCGCGATGCAAGAGTAGTATTTGCATCAGATGAAGAAGATTATTCTATTGATTTTACAAACTTAATCGCTAAATATCCTCTTGACAAAGACATGCAAGTAACCATTAAAAAAATTGATAATATAGATGAGGTCTTATCGGCACAAAGCCAAGAAAATATTGAGCAATTTACCTCTGAAGTTCCACACGGTGTCTATAGTATGATGGAAGAATATCCTGATATTGTTGAGTGTTCTAACAATCTCGCTATCTTTGATATTCAAGATCGTCAATTAAAAGTCACTATTTCCCTTAGAAGTTCGAATCCTGAATCTTTTGATAAACATACTGAAAATGTGACAAAAATCTATCAAAAAAATGGATTTGATGTGATTGAAGCAGATTATTATCAAGCTTGGGAATTTGCAAAAGAGTCTAGTCTTAGAGAGACTGCCCTAGAAGCATTTAAAGAGACTTTTAATAAAGAAATGAAAGTTGAGGTTGTCCATGCTGCTCTTGAACCGGCTGTTTTTACAGACACTTTCCCTGAAATGGAAATGATTGCAGTAGGCCCTACGATGAAAGACGTGCATAGCCCTAATGAAAGACTTTCGATTTCTTCAACTGAAAGAACCTTTAAATTTATCAACAAATTGCTTGAAAAGCTTTAGAGAAAAGCTTTAGAACAAAAAAGAACGCTTTATGAAAATTCATAAAGCGTTCTTTTTTGTTAAATATCACCATTAAAGGTATCTGCTTCTTGGAAATCACCAGCATATTTATAGCCTCTAGCAAACCATTCTTGTCTTTGCTTAGATGTTCCATGAGTAAAGGAATCAGGAACTACATACCCCATCGTTTCTTTTTGTAAAGTATCATCCCCTACTGAAAAGGCTGCTTGAAGTGCTTCTTCAATGTCTCCTTCATCTAAGATGCCTTGCTCATCAGCATAGCGTGCCCAAGCTCCTGCATAATAATCTGCTTGCAATTCTAAGCGAACCGTTAATTCATTCTTAACGCCTGGATTTTGTTGAGCCAGTTTCTGATAATCATCCATTGTCCCTAGCTGTTGTTGGACATGATGCCCCACTTCATGAGCCAGAACATAAGCCATCGCAAAGTCTCCTGGAGCGCCATATTTATTAGCTAATTCACGATAAAAACTAACATCTATATAGATAGCTTGGTCACCTGGACAGTAGAAGGGGCCTGCAGAACTTTGGCCAAATCCACATCCACCAGTATTTGTTCCTTCTGTGTAAAGGACTAATTTTGGTCTTTTATAAGTTAAATCGTATTCAGCGAACTTTTCAGTCCAAAAATCTTCGGTATTAGCTAATACTACTGAAAGAAACTCTCCTTCTTCATCAGTTATTTGATTGTTAGAGTCGGACTTTTCACTAGCATCTTCAAAAACGACACCTGAATCACCGTAGTTGCGATTCGTTGGTTGCCCGCCTCCTAACAAAGAAGATCCTCCTGTAAAAAAGGAAATAAGCAAGATTCCTATCAAAATCCATTTAAATTTCCCTTTTGACATCAATAACATCATTAGGAGATTACCACTCATACCACCCGAACGGCCTGAGCCCATTCCTCCGCCAAAAGAACTTCCGCCTTGGCTTCGACGGTCTTCAACATTTTTACTTCGTCTTAAATCTTCCCATCTCATTTTCGGCCTCCTTAATACTAGACGAATGGAGCTAACAATCTCAATAATGCGTCGATAATCCTTCCAGCAATCGAACGTCTTAGGTGCTTCATCCGAATTAATTCAGCCACACTCTGTGCCTGAATAAAGTCATCTTTAATCGCTTTTATTTCTGGATGATAGTATAGCAAGGTAGCCGTTTCAAAATGAAGATATAGTGAACGATAATCTAAATTAAGGGTACCGACTATCGCCACCCGATCATCTGAAACGAATGACTTAGCATGTAGAAAACCGGGAGTATATTCATAAATTTTTACTCCACCTTCTATCAAAGGACGATAGAAAGACCTAGTAATTCGATAAACTAATTTTTTATCAGGAATTCCTGGTGTCATCAAGCGCACGTCCACACCCCTTTTAGCTGCTAAAGTCATAGCCGTTTGTAACTCATAGGAAATAATTAAATAGGGAGTAAAAATATAAACATAACGCTCTGCGGTGTTGAGAATCTCACGATAGACATTTTCACCTATTACTTCACTATCTAAAGGTGTATCACTAAAGGGTTGGACATAGCCGCTGGACTCATTACCTTCGATAATACTTAAACTTTCATCTAAACTGGCTTGGTCAGTAAATTTTTTGTCATCTGAATCTTCAGTTACGTAGGCATTCCACATAGTTAAAAACATTTGTGAGATGTTCCATACAGCAGCACCTTTAATACGAATCATAGTGTCTTTCCAATAGCCAAATCGCTCCACCGCATTAATATACTCATCTGCAATGTTTAGACCCCCTGTATAAGCAATCTTATCATCGATAACAATATACTTGCGGTGATCTCGAGTATTGTAAACAAGAGAAACAATTGGCCGCACTGGGTTAAATTTAAGGGCCTTAATATTAAATGCCTCCATTTGTTCGACAAAGTCTTTAGGAAGTCTTAAAAGACAACCGAAATCATCATATATTAAACGTACTTCTACACCTTCTTGAGCTTTTCTTTTAAGCACGTCAAAGATTTGATCAAACATTTGACCTTGTTCAATAATAAAGAATTCAAGAAAAATATGTGAGTGTGCTGACTCTAGGTCTTGAATAAGTGGTTCCATCATTGATTCGCCATTCGCAAAATACTTAACGTCTACCCCCGCAGAAACAGGCATTTTTGCGTAATCATTGACATACTTTGCAATGCCTGCAATCCGTGGATTATCTTGTGCTAGCGACCCTAAGGCATTGGGCACCTTTTTTAAGTCCCTTAAATGATAGCGATTCTGACGATTAAGTCGTTCTGTCATATCTGCCAAAGGTCGTTTGTTACCAGCATAGAGATAAAACAAAGAGCCTATGATAGGTGAAACTGCTAATAACACAATCCATGATAAGCGATAAGCAGGACTTTCGTTCTTATCTAGCAAATAAATGATGATCCCAAAAGATACAATAGTCATAAAGAGGTTTAGCCAAACAGAATAGGCAATTAGATCTTTGACCAATACAACTATCCATATAATCTGGAGAATAGTTAAGGCAGCGATAATTAATAAACGAACAATTAGAGGCTTTGTCTCATTTGTTCTTTTCCCCATACCTTCTCCCCCTTTTAATTTTATAATTCAAAGTGTTTAAGATAAGCTTGAGCGATTTTTTCTGCTGAAAAACCAAAGTGTTCAATGGCTTGGTGGCCTGGAGCTGAGGTACCAAATTCATCAATACTAATGGTTAAGCCATCCATACCAATATATTTATGCCATCCAAAGCTAGATCCCATCTCTATAGAAGCTCGTTTGTCAAGCTGTTTAGGTAGTATCATTTCTTTATACTCGTCACTTTGTTGATCAAAAATATTTTGAGCAGGCATCGAAATAACATTTATATAAACTTCTTTTTCAGCCAATAGTGCTTGAGTTTCAATGGCTACTGAAACTTCAGATCCTGTAGCAATTAAAACACCTTGTGCGTCTTCCTTGGCAGGTGAGATGATATAAGCACCTTTACGAACACCTTCTTCTGCTAATTCATTAGAGTTGTTGATAACCGGTAAGTTTTGACGGCTAAGAACTAATAAAGTAGGTGTTGTTTGAGATTCCACGGCAATCTTCCAAGCCACCATTGTCTCGTTTGCATCTGCCGGTCGGATGACATTAAGATTTGGCATGGCACGAAAAGCTGCTAAATGTTCAATCGGTTCATGTGTTGGACCATCTTCACCTACAGCAACTGAATCATGTGTTAAAACATAAGTAACGGGTAATTGAGATAAAGCTGACAAACGAATGGCCGCTTTTAAGTAATCTGAGAATACAAAGAATGTCCCACCATAAATTTTATTTCCACCATGCAAAGCAGCTCCATTCATCATGGCAGCCATGGCAAATTCTCTAACACCAAACCAAATGTTTTGTCCTTGTCGACTTCCTGGCATAAAGTCTTCTGTCTCTTTAATCATGGTCTTGTTTGAACCAGAAAGGTCAGCAGAGCCTCCCCATAAATATGAAACTCTAGCTTTTAGGCCTTGAATGGCTGTTCCAGAAGAGCTTCTTGTCGCTTCAGCTTTAGCATTCACATCGAGAAATTTAAGGTCAGCTGCATAATCTTCAGGTAATTCATTTGCAAAAGCTGCTTTTAATTCTTTTGCTAATTCAGGATTAGCTTCTTGATATTGTTCAAATAAATTTTGCCATTCATCTTGAGCTTTTTTTCCACGTTCCACTATTTTTTCATTAAAAACAGATTTAGTCTCTTCGGGCACAGTAAAGGCTGGATAATCATATCCATATTTAGCTTTAGTTTGTGACCAAGCGTCTGCTCCCAATGGCGCTCCGTGAACTTTAGAAGTTCCCTCATTCGGTGACCCAAAACCAATCACTGTTTTTACTTCAATAATTGAAGGTTGGTCGCTTACTTCTTTAGCAACTTCGATTGCTTGAGAAATAGCCTCTAGGTCATTACCATCTTCTACTCTTTGATAATGCCAATTTTGACTCTCAAAACGTTTTTTAATATCTTCCACAAATGATAAGTCTAAGTCACCATCTAAAGAAATATCGTTTGAATCATAGAGAACCACTAATTTGCCTAATTTTTGACGGCCAGCATAAGAGCAAGCTTCATAAGAAATACCTTCCATTAAGTCGCCATCACCCACTAATACATAGGTGTAATGATTAATAACTTGATGTTGGTCCGTATTATATAAAGCAGCCGTATGTTGTTCTGCCATAGCCATACCAACTGCTTGCGCAATTCCTTGACCAAGCGGTCCCGTAGTCGCTTCAACTCCATCAGTATGACGATATTCAGGATGCCCTGGTGTTATAGAACCTAATTGACGGAATTGTTTTAAATCTTCCATTGTAACTTTGAAGCCAGATAAATGTAATAGACTATATAGCATGGCTGAACCATGTCCAGCAGATAGCACAAAACGGTCTCTATTAATCCATTGACTATCTTTAGGATTAATATTCAAATGACTCGACCACAAAGCATAGGCCATTGGCGCTGCTCCAAGTGGTAATCCTGGATGTCCTGAGTTGGCCGCTTCTATTTGGTCAACACTTAAAGCACGAATCGTATTTACAGCAATTTGATCTTTTTTAGAAAACATATTGAACTCCCTTATACTTATTTTAAATTTATTATACCATCTTTCTGCTTAGTTTTTATATCCCGTCTTATTTTATTTTTTTTTACGATATTTAGCCATCAATTCAGCGAAGATATCTGCAGAAGCAGGTGGGCTATAGGTAATGGTATTAGCACCTCCAGAAACATTTAACATATTAGCCCCTGCATTTAATTTCCCAATATCATCATCATGCTCACTTGAAACAGTTGCCACTACAGGAACATCAACCACCTGGGCAATCTGACGGATTAGCTCATTTTCCATTGGTGAATTAACGACTACTCCAAAGACTCTCGCTTGCTCAGATTGAAAGGCTAGTTGAATACTGCGCTCGCCACTGGTCGTTCCTCCTCCTACTCCGGTAAAAACTGGTACGGATGAGACATTAATCAATGACTGATTAATAGCCATTTGTGGTGTGAAAGGATAAACTGACATAACAGCATGGGCATTTGAGTTTCGAATAAGGGCCACATCTGGCGAAAATAATAAACTCTTCATTCGATGACCAAAAATCCGAATTCCAGAAGCTTAATAGATTTCGTCCGGCATCTCAACTAAGCGATGGCTTAATTTAGATGAAAATTTCGGAACTTGTTTTGTTACTTGCGCCTCCAGCTCTTTGATGACAACCCGACTGTTATTTTCACTATCTATCTCTGTTTGAATGGATTCGTAAGAATAGCCTCGCCCTTTATAATGAGCCATGAAGTCCTCTTTACTAAACTTATCCTCTGCCATATAAAATCTCCAATTCCTTTTAATATCCTTTATTCTAAACAATCCTTAACTAAAAGCTAGAAAAAATATAAAGAACCAAGCAAAAGCTCGGTTCTTTTTTTACTTAATCATGGCAAAAAGACCATTCAATTGATAGTCACTGCCTTCTTTGCGCGCAGAGTGAAGCTCGGAAGATAGATAAGTAGAACGCCTATCTACCATTATTCTTTCTTGAGGGATCCCCAAATCTTGAATTAACTTCATGTTAGCATCAGTCATACTCAATTGATACTTGCCCTCTTTTTGACCTGGTTTTATATAAAAAGCATGATTATCCCACTCGGCAAAAGCTTGATAGACTTCCTCGCCCACTTCATAATGATCTTGGTCAATGGAAGGACCAATATAGACCCAAAGATCTTCTAATTTACAAGCAAATTTCTCTTGCATCTTTTTAACAGCCAATTGACTGATTTTTTGCACCGTACTTCTCCAGCCTGAATGAACAATTGCAAAAACTTTTTGGTTGGCATCAAAAATAATGACAGGAGTACAGTCCGCAAACTTTATCATTAAAACTTGCTGAGGTTGATTAGTTAACAAACCATCCGATTGAGGCACTATATGCCCAATTGCAAACGGATTGCTAATTTCTTCTTGAGGAAATGCAACCTTGGGACCATGAACTTGTTCTCCAGTATAGAAACTTTGGAAGTCAAAACCTCCTTTTTCAAGCGCTTTTGTAATTTGTTGGCTTACCGCTGCTTCACCTATTTTAGCGACTCTAAAATTATATTCTGCTCCTGCTAAAAATACTTGTAGACCCATTTTTTCGAATGGCTGAAAAAAATTATTCATTAATTTTTTCCTCCTGAACATTGATATCATAATGATTACGAATGACCTCTGCAAAACATTGTGTCATACTGGCAGTAAATCCCCATAGATACTCTCCACTAGGTAAATTATAAAACGGAATTTTACGTTTTACCACTCTAAATTGATAAGATGCACCATGAGCCATTAAGTGGAAGGGGAAATCTTCCCCTACTTCCGTCAATACAGATGCATCGTAATAAGTTGGATTATTATTTAAGACATAGTCTAAGGGAAGGGTAAACAAATAAGCGACTTCTTTGGCATTCGGACTTATATTATCAAAAGTAATATCTTTAATCAAAGCTACATAAGAATGAATCATTGTTGCATCATGAATCAATCCATCTAACTCTCCAATAACTTCTATGTGTTTACGACTGATATTTAATTCTTCCATCGTTTCCCTAACTGCCGCTGCTTCAAAAGTTTCACCCGCTTCCACCTTTCCTCCCGGAAAAGAAGTATCGCCCGGCTGAGAAATTAAAGAGCTTCTTACTTCATAAAGGAGGTGCCATTCATTTTCTCTTTGAATAAGAGGAATTAAAACAGCGTAATGTGTCTTATCTTTAAATTGATTCGGCCGATAATTAGCAAGCGATTGTCTAATCTGTTCTTCTTCTCGTTTCAACTTCTTCCCCCCCTCTAAAGTATTTTCATAAATTATAGCACTTTTTATCTCGTTTTCGAAATAAAAGAGATGGGATAGTTCATTATATTCCAAAAAAAGATTGTCAGCACTATAAAATTTTGTTATTATTCTTATGTTGCACCCTGTGCAAAGAATAACTGTAGATTAGCAAATAATTTACGGCAGAAAGGAAGTATACACATGAAAGCAGGCATTCATCCAGAATATCATCCAGTTGTGTTTATGGATACTTCGACAGGTTATAAATTTTTATCAGGATCAACTAAGTCTTCTTCAGAGACAGTTGAATGGGAAGATGGAAACACTTACCCTTTAATCCGGATTGAAATTTCATCTGATTCACATCCATTCTATACTGGACGTCAGAAATTTACACAAGCCGATGGACGCGTCGACAAGTTCAACAAAAAGTTCGGATTTGTGGACAAAAACGCAAAAAAAGAAGACTAATTTTAAACAGCTCAAAAAGCCGACCCAGGTGCTTAAAAGCGCTCCGGTCGGTTTTTATTTGCATTTGTTTTTAGAGACTCATTGATGACTTTCTATTGTTTTGAAAAGGCCTTGCATCTCTTTAAATAATTTAATAAGATTTATTATTATAATGATTTAAAATATTGTTATAGGAGGAATAATTAATAGTAGTATGGAATCAAATGGAAAGAATAAAAAAAGTTTTGTACAGCGTTCACTAGATTGGGTGGAAAAAGTCGGTAATAAGATGCCGCACCCAGTAGTAATTTTTATCATCTTGTCGGCTATCACTATTTTAATCTCTGACTTGGTTTACCGCTCAGGCGTTTCAGTAGAGTTCTTTGATGCGAAAGCAGATGAAACCAGTACTATAGCAGCCGTCTCACTCTTAAACAGTGATGGCTTACGCTATATATTTGAATCGGCGGTTTCAAACTTTACTAGCTTTGCTCCTTTAGGAACTGTTCTCGTCACCATGTTGGGTGTTGGAATTGCAGAATGGTCAGGCTTAATCGGCTCTGCCTTGACTAAGTTAATTATGAAGGTACCTAATTCACTCTTAACCATGGTGGTTGTTTTTGCCGGTATTATCTCAAATATTGCCTCTGATGCTGGTTACGTAGTGGTTGTGCCACTTGGCGCTATTATGTTTGCTGGTGCTAAGCGTCACCCAATTGCTGGTCTAGCTGCTGCCTTTGCTGGGGTATCGGGCGGATTTTCAGCCAACCTTATGTTTGGACCAACTGATGCCTTATTAGGAGGGATCACTAACGTCGCTTTAAATGCCAGTGGCATTGATTATGAAGTTTCCATTAGTGGTAACTGGTATTTCTTAATCGTCTCTACTGTTTTCTTAACCATTATTGGTACTTTAATAACCGAAAAAATTGTTGAACCACATCTTGGTTCATACCATGGCGACTTTGATAAACATGAAACTAGCGAGCTATCCCTTAAGGAAGAAAAAGGTCTAAAGAATGCCGGGATCGCATTGTTAGTTTCATTAGTCGCGGCTTTTCTACTAATGAACCCTTGGTTTGGTCCCTTCCAATCAATCGATCCTGAGACCGGTCTAAAGACTTTACAACCCTTTATGAATACCGGCTTAATATTTATGGTTTTCTTATTATTTGGTATACCAGGCTATGTATATGGTCGTACAACTGGCAAAATTCAAAATTCTAATGACTTCGTGGAATCAATGATTGAGGCTATGCGATCAATGGCAGGTTTCATCGTAATGGCTTTCTTTGCTTCCCAACTGATTGCTTACTTTACCGAGTCTAATTTGGGAATTATTTTAGCTTCAACAGGTGCAGATTTCTTAAAAAGTCAAAAGATTTCAGGAGTTCCTTTAATCCTTGCTTTTATTTTCTTTGCAGCTTTTATCAACTTGTTTATTGGTTCAGCTTCTGCCAAGTGGGCAATCTTAGCTCCTATCTTTGTTCCAATGTTTATTGCCATTAACTTGTCCCCAGAGATGACCCAAATGGCTTATCGTGTGGCTGATTCATCCACTAATATTATTTCACCATTGATGAACTATTTTGCAATGATTCTTGTGTTTATGCAACGATATGATAAGAAGAGTGGAATTGGGACCCTTATTTCAACTATGCTACCATACTCTATTGCTTTCTTAATCTTCTGGTCAATCTTATTAATTGTATGGTACAGTCTCAACCTTCCATTAGGACCTGGCGCACCCGTACAAGTTTCAATGATTCAACCTCTATTAGGGCTTTTATAAGATTTCATATAGTCAAAACAGGTGTTTCTTAATTGCTACAAAAACAATCCTACCTAATCAGCGTATAGGTGGGATTGTTTTTTGCTTGTTTTCTTATTCACATAATCTATCTATCTATTCATTTTTTTGATAAAATAATCATATTCTATTGTGCTTAGGAGAATTCCATGAAAAATCTTTATAAATTGATCTTTACTTTACTGCTTATTTCCATAAGTTTAATTTTAACTCATCCTTCCATATTAGCTAAACAAGAGTATACGATTGGAACTTCCGGTCAGACCAAACCACTCAACTATTTTGATGATAAGGGTCAATTAGTAGGAATTGAAATTGAAATCCTGCAAGAAATTGATCGACGTAATGAAGATATTGAGTTCAAATTTGAAATTACTGAGTTTTCTTCCCTCTTCGCAGGACTGGATTCTGGTCAGTTCGATCTAGTCGCCAATAATTTGGGTGAAAATCCCGAACGGCGTGAAAAATTTTTATTTTCCCTCTACCCATATGTCATCACTCACAATGTATTAATTACAGCTAATGATAGTAGGGAAGGCCTCACCATTGAACAAATGGCAGGCAAATCTTTTGGTGTCGTTCCTTCTTCCCCGCAATCTATCTACCTAGAAGCTTGGAATGAGACTCACCCTGATAAGGCAGTTGTTATCCAATATGCAGAGTCTGACCCAGCCTCTTTAATACGTGATGTTTATAACGGTCGAATCGACGCGACTATTTACGCCACAACCTATCTAAAGGATGTTGAGGATACTTACGGCATCCAATTAAAAATGCATCCGATAGCTAACGAAGAAGAAATTAGAATTCCTGGCTCTTATTTTATTTTCCGCAAAGATGAAGTTGAATTGCGGCAAGTGGTTGATCGAACCCTACAAGCTATGCGACAAGATGGTAGTCTGAGTGAAATTTCACTGAAATATTTAGGTCAAGATGATACTCTGCTAAATGAAACAATTATTCAGCGCAATCAGAGCTTTGAATCCCAAAGACTTAAAGAACAAACAAACAGTCAACTTATTTCATTAAATGCCATTAAAATCGCTTTCCCACGGATTCTTGAAAAACTTCCGATTACCTTATTAATTACTCTTATTGCTGGGATAATCGGCTTAATACTTGGATTTATTTTAGCTATCATCAAACTCAAAAAGATCAAAGGTCTAAGAGGGTTCGTCAATCTTTTTGTTTCTTTTATGCGTGGAACCCCCTTGCTTGTTCAGCTATTTCTTGCTTATTACGGCTTACCCATCTTTCTACAATGGCTTAATCGATCAATTGGTACTGATTGGGATGTGAATCAAGTCCCTGCCATTCTTTACGCTTTCTTAGCCATGGGACTAAATGAATCTGCCTATAACTCTGAAACGATTCGCTCAGCCATTCTTTCTGTCGATCATAAGGAGATTGAAGCTGCCTATTCTATTGGCTTAAATGCTAGTCAAACCATGTGGAGAATTATCTTACCTTCAGCTATGATTAATGCCATACCTAACCTAGGAAACAGTCTTATTCGCTTATTAAAAGGGACATCCCTAGCCTTTACCATTACGGTCGTTGATATGATGGGACAAGCCAAAATAACTGCTGGCTCTAATTTACGCTTTTTTGAAGCTTATATTGCTATTTCATTGATATACTGGCTCTTATGCATTCTATTAGAATGGTTGATTAAAAAACTGGAAAGCTATTACCAAGTGGGCTGATTTTTAGAAAGGAACTTAAAATGTTAGAACTAAATCATTGGTCAAAGTCATTTCAAAATAAAAAAGCTATTCAAGATATCCATTTAAAAGTTGAGGCTGGACAAGTCCTGACTATTATCGGACCCTCTGGATCGGGCAAATCGACTCTACTACGAACAATTAACTTTATTGAACCTGCTGACGAGGGAACTATTCGTTTGGATCAGTTAACACTGAATGTTGAAACGGTCTCTCAAACTGATGTTCTTAACCTCCGTAGACAAACAGCTATGGTATTTCAAAATTATGCATTGTTTTCTAAAAAGACTGCGCTGGAGAATGTGATGGAACATCTTTTAATGGTGAAAAAACTTTCTAAATCTCAAGCAAAGGAAAGGGCCATCCCCTTCCTACAGCAAGTTGGTATGGGGGACCATCTAGATGACTACCCTCACCAGCTATCAGGCGGACAACAGCAAAGAGTTGGAATTGCTAGGGCTTTAGCGATTGAACCCAAAGTTATCCTATTAGATGAACCCACTTCTGCTTTGGACCCTGAACTGGTTGGAGGCGTTTTAGACCTTATTCAAAAAATTGCCCACCAGCATATGTCCTTAATCCTTGTAACTCACGAAATGAAATTTGCCCAACAAGTATCAGACCGAGTCGTATTTTTAGACAAAGGTATCCTTTTAGAAGAAGGAAGCAGCTACGATGTTTTTAATAATCCACGACATCAACGAACACAAGCTTTTATTGAAAGTATTTCCTAAATAAATAACGCTCTCTTTGATGGATTAATCCCCATCAAAGAGAGTGCTGTTTTAATTTCTTTTTTTAATTCTAAGATTAATGAGTAGCGCCACCAACAGCTTTGATATCTTCTTTTTCATTATACTCAACAATCGCTTCAATTGCTTTTTCAATTCCCTTAGCAATATCCTTCAATGACATTGAAGGAACGTTTGGCTTATCAACCACTTGTTGGGTCATAAAAGGAATATGCATAAAGCCTGCTTTAGTATTCGGCATCTCTTTTGCCGCAAAATAAAGTGACTGATACATAATATGATTACAAACGAAAGTCCCAGCAGTATTCGAAACGCTTGCGGGTAGACCGGCTTTACGAATAGCTTCTACCATTGCTTTAACCGGTAAGCTAGCAAAATACGCAGGTTCTCCGTCTTTTTGAATAGAAACGTCAATCGGTTGATTGCCTTCATTATCTGGGATACGCGCATCATCTTGGTTAATGGCCACACGCTCAGGTGTTAACTCCGCACGCCCCCCTGCTTGACCGATGTTTAAAATAACATCCGGTTTTACTTCCAAGGCTTTTTCACGAACAACTTCCGCTGATTTATGAAAAACAGTCGGTATTTCTAATTTTATGATTTCTGCTCCTGCAATCTCATCAGGCAACATTCTTACTGCTTCAATGGCTGGATTTACGTCTTCGCCACCAAAGGGATCAAAGCCTGTTACTAAAATTTTCATCAAATTCCTCCCTATTCACTTCTATTTTACAATTAAAAAGCAAAGAAATACATTAATACAATATGGACTACAATCATTACCACTGCAACTGGAATCTGCTGTTTAATGACGCCATACTCATTCTTCATTTGTAATAGAGCTGCTGGCAAAGCATTAAAATTTCCAGCCATCGGCGTTATCAAAGTTCCACAATAACCAGCAGTCATGGCTAAGGCTCCTGCCACAAAAGGATCTGCCCCTAAGGCAAATACAAAAGGTATTCCTATTCCTGCAGTAATAACGGTGAAGGCTGCGAAAGCATTGCCCATAATGGCAGTGAAGATTACCATTCCCATTACGTAAGCAACCACTCCAAAGAAACGGCTATCAGCAGGAACGACGCCACCAATCAAACTGGCAATGACATCACCAACACCTGCCGCTGTAAAGACTGCTCCTAAAGCGGCTAGTAGCTGAGGTAAAATACCTGTAGTAGAAACTTGTTGTACCATTCGACTATTTTCATCAAGAAACTCATAGGGTTTAGCTTTTGAAACGATGAACACTATAACGGTGGCTAAAACTGCACCCATTGCGATCCCGACTACATTAAAGCTTTGAATCGTAAATCCAATAATTAAAGCCACTATCCCAAGTGTTAATACAGGGATAAAGATTTTATTACCGACTCTTTCAGAACGAGCTTCTGCTTTATCTTCATCAACTATTGGTAAAGTTCCCACTTTAACTTGTTTAAAGAGTGATAAAGCACCCATGACACAGATGATAATTCCGATAATCATAGGGGGGATAAATTGTCCACCTAAAAAAGTGAGACCAGATAAACCCCAAAACATGGCTGTTCCAACTCGATTAGGATTCGTTTCGTCTGTAAAAGCTCGCCATGCCGTGTGGAGAAGTTGCAAACCAATAAGAATAAAAGTGATTTCCAAAAGCATTGGCACATAAGGTTCAAGTGCGGCATTTAAGCTTTCAAGGAAAGTTATCGCTAGAAACCCAGCATAATTACTTAAGAGTTGCATTATTTAACCTCCCCTTTATGATGACGTCTAATTTTGACATCCAATAATAAATTGTAAACGACTACTACAATTAAAGCAATGATAGCAATTGGCATTGAAGCAACGGCTACATTAGCCGTCGTTCCTTCATAACCTAACTCTTTTAAAGTCCCAGCAATCAAGAGGACTCCAGCTGAACCTATGAAAGTATTTTGTCCAAAAAAGTTTCCGAAGTTCTCATTAGCCGCCGCACGCCCTTTAATCAATTCGGTTTCTTCTTCATTAAGATCGTCGCCTACTTTTAACTTAGTTGCTGCTTCACCCATTGGGTAGATTAATGGACGCACAAATTGTGGGTGTCCTCCCAAACGAATTGATAAAA
The DNA here is from genome assembly GCF_050409465.1 of Facklamia sp. P12950. Taxonomy (NCBI): domain Bacteria; kingdom Bacillati; phylum Bacillota; class Bacilli; order Lactobacillales; family Aerococcaceae; genus Facklamia; species Facklamia sp. P12950. The sequence goes on along the minus strand of NZ_JBNUPK010000003.1, from coordinate 145,540 downwards.
ATCCTGCAATTATACGAATCAACATATAAAGAGAGTATAGCCAACCAGTGGTTAACCCCTTTAGTTTTCCAATCAGTTTAACAGCTTGCTGTTTCAAACCATAAGCTTCTGATAATCCAATCATTGGTAAAGATAAAAAGAATAAAGATACAACTCGCTGTTTAGTATAAGTTTCTCCCAAAATTGTGAAAAATTCAGCCAGGGAAATCCCTGAAACTAAAGCTGTAGCTAATCCTGCCAGTATAACAGTTGCTAAGGTATCTAGCTTAAAATAAAAACCAAGAACGATAATAATAATTCCAATTAATTTAATCCATTCCATAAGTAACCTCCTTTTTTATGTTAGATTCTAATAGTACCATAGAGATAACTCTATAACAAGTTCGTTTTATTATTATAATCTTTTGCTAATATGGATAGTTTATTTATTGAAAAAGAAGGCTTCAAAACGAGCCTTCTTTTTTTTATTTTAACTCCGCTTGTTGGATCTGCGCTTTGAGGTTTTGATCTTGGGAATAGTCTAAAGTGGTTTTTGTTTTATTGACTAGTTTGACTGGAATGGTTTCTGTCTGTAATTCGTGGCCATTATAATTAGCCTTTAAGCTCACTTCAAAAATTTGACCAACAAAGCCTGACAATTGAATCTGATTCTGTGAATACTCCTGACCATCAATATTAAATGAAATTACTTGAAAAGGTAGATCAGGTCTTACTCCTAATAGAGCTTTATCCACCATTAAAGTGTTTGTCACTGGTACTAAGGACAGCTTATGTCGGAGTGTTTCTAATTGACTATAATCTAAATCAAACCAAACCTCTTCGGTTTTTCCTTGATAAGTATATTGAATCATCACATTTTGTATTCGAGGCTCAATTAAAATGCCTCCTTTTGAGTTAATAGACTGAGTAGTTTGGTCTTCACTCAATATTTTTAGGTCACGATATTCATTAGAAAGAGAGAGTTGGACTGGTAAGGGATAAAGATTAATCGCATATTTAGGAAATATCAACAGAAAGCTTCCCGTTTTTTCTGTTTTCGCCAACTTACTTCCTTGCCATTCAATACCTGTTGATAAATTACCATTTAGCAATAATTGTGGAAAATCAATATCAGCTTCTTGATAATGTTCAATTGTTCGTTTGACATCTAAATCTGTCCAGGGCGCTTCAGTAATAGGTGTTTTTACTACCGCTGCTGCCTTTAAATAATCTTTCTTTTTAATAGCCTTAGTGAATTGCTCTTCAACTGCTGCTTTAGAAAAATTTAAGCGATAAATCATGACAAAACTAATTACTCCTAAAAAAATCAGGCTAAAACCAACAAGCTTTTTCCAATCAAAGCCTTCTCGCTTAGTTAGTACCCTGTGGTCTTTATGATCTAATTGTGTAGTCTCAGATTTATTATCCTCCTGGTCTGTTGACAAGTTTCTTTCATCTTGTCCATGATATAAATCCATTCTACTTTGGGACAGGACAGAAACTTTTGGACTCTTTTCATTTTCTAATAGATTTACTCTTCCATCAAAGGATGCACTATCATTTTCTTTATATAAATGATCATTGTTTAACGGCAAGCCACACTCTGAGCAATATTTAGCATCTGGCAGATTTTCATAACCACAATTCAAACATTTCATAAGTATTCTCCTTCTTACTATATTCAACCATATCTATAAGAAATATATATTTTTCTCAAAAAAGAACCCCTCACTTAGTAAGGGTATTTCTTATTTATTTACTTGAAAGTTTGGATAACTGTGCAAAAAAGTCTTGATTATTATCTGTCTGACGCATCAATTGTATTAATTGTTCGGTATATTCTAAACCGTTAGAAGTCATTAAATTGCGCAAGTCCCAGATTTGACTTAAATAGTTTTCCTCAATTAATAATTCTTCTTTACGGGTAGAAGATTTTTTAATATCAATAGCTGGGAAGATACGTCTTTGCCCTAATTCTCTGGACAAATGAAGTTCCATATTGCCCGTGCCTTTAAACTCTTCATAAATAATGTCATCCATTCTTGATCCAGTATCTACTAGAGCAGTAGCTAAAATCGTTAAAGACCCGCCATTTTCAATGTTTCTAGCTGAACCAAAGAACCGCTTAGGAAAATAAAAAGCTGCAGGATCGAATCCTCCGCTCAATGTTCTTCCACTCGGTCGCACCACCAAATTATAAGCTCGTGCTAACCGTGTGATTGAATCCAAAAGGACAACAACATCTTGTCCATCTTCCACCAAGCGACGTGCATGAGAAAGTAGTAAATCTGCCAAACGCACATGGTTTTGCGGTCTTTCATCAAAAGTTGATGAAACAACCTCTGCCTTGACTGAACGCTCAATATCAGTTACCTCCTCAGGACGCTCATCAATTAAGAGAATAAAGAGTTTACTATCAGGATAATTACTGGCAATCCCTCGTGCTATCTCTTTTATAATAGTTGTTTTACCAGCCTTAGGTGGTGCAACAATCAATCCCCTTTGACCGAACCCAATTGGTGCAATCACATCAATCAGGCGGTTTGATAAAACATTTTGTTTATATTCCAATTTTATCTGCCGGTCTGGATAAATGGGTGTTAGACTGGCAAAAGCATCTCGATTAAGCGTTTCTTCAGGATCTCTCCCATTGACGCTCGATATCTGCATCAAACCATAATAACGTTCTGAGTCCTTAGGCGGTCGAGCAGGTCCTCCTACTCGATCACCATTTCTCAAGGAAAACCGGCGGATTTGTGAATCTGAAATATAAACATCTTCCCTACTAGGAGAGAAATTAATCGGACGAATAAAGGCTAGGCCTTCATCATTAGGAATATCTAAGATACCTTCCACTTGGAAAAAACCTTGCTTTTCCTTTTGTGTTCGCATCACAGCTAAAGCTAATTCTTTTTTAGACAGTTGACTAAAATCAGGGATTTTTAATTCCCTAGCATAAGCATATAAGTCTTTTACTTCTTTATTTAATAAATTCTCTAAGGAAAATGCATCACTCACTGGGTACTTCCTTTCTATTCATCCTCAACCATTTGGATATCAGCTCCGACTTCTTGCAGTTTTTCAACAATATTTGAATAACCTCTTAAGATATTATCAACACCTGTAATCTCTGTTTGACCCTCTGCCATTAAACCAGCAATAACTAAACAGGCTCCTGCTCTTAAGTCACTGGCACGAACTGGAGCACCAGTCAATTTAGCCGGGCCCTCCACACGAATAATATCGCCATCCACCTTAATATTAGCTCCCATACGATTTAATTCAGGAATATGCTTAACTCTTTGAGGGTATATGGTATCCGTAATCGTTCCCTTTCCATTTGCTTTAATTAATACAGAAGTTAATGGCTGCTGTAGATCCGTTGCAAATCCTGGATAAGGTTGGGTTTTTAATGAAACCATTTTTAAATCATCCGAGCGATGAACGAGAATACTATCTTCTCCAATTTCCATCTTAGCACCCATCTCATTTAGTTTGGCGATAAAACTTTCAATATGCTCAAAAATTACATTATTAATTTTAATTTCATTTCCCATTGCTACTGCAACTGAAATATAGGTTCCTGCCTCAATTCGATCGGGAATAATTGTATGAGTGGTTCCTTTTAGACGGTCGACACCTTCGATTCGTATAACTGAAGTTCCAGCTCCACGAATTTTTGCCCCCATTTTATTTAATAGAGTCACTAAATCAATAATTTCTGGTTCACGTGCGGCATTCTCAATAATCGTCTTCCCCTCAGCTCTAACTGAGGCTAAAATAGTGTTGATAGTTGCTCCAACTGAAACCACGTCCATATAGATTCGGTTTCCATTAAGCCCTTCGGGAGTTGAGAGGGTAATTACCCCGTATTCATCCTCAACCACCGCACCCAAAGCTCGGAAGGCTTTTACGTGCTGATCAATGGGACGAGGTCCTAAAAAACAACCTCCGGGTAACCCTATTACGCCCTCCCCAAATTTTGATAAGGTTGCTCCCATAAAGTAATAAGAAGCTCGCAAACTCTGAATTTTACCTGTTGGCATAGGGATTGACTGCATATGAGAAGGGTCAATTTTTAACATATTATTTTCAAAAGAAGTCTTGACGTGGAACTCATCCAAAATTTCAAGTAGAGAGTGGACATCTTGAATATCTGGCACTCCTTCTAAGATAACCTCCGAATCGGCTAAAATGGCTGCTGGAATTAAGGCAACGGTAGAATTTTTTGCTCCATTAATATTAATTTCACCATTTAGTGCTTTGCCTCCACGGATGATCAATTTTTTCATAGATAATGACTCCTTTTTATCAAGATTAGTCGTTATTTCGACATTTTCGTATAATTTTTTTCTAATTCTTTTTCAATAGCGGCTTGAATACTAGCTAAGCCTTGCCACTGCTGAGGATCTCTTAACCCTGCAGCATTTATCATATTAATAATTTGCTGATGAACTTCCTTAGCTTCAATTTTTAGACGATGTTTTAACCAAGCATCATCTACATAGATTAATTCATGGGCCACAATATTTCTCGCGTATTTTTCAATATGTCGCATTTGAACAGCTAACTTTAAAATTTTCGGGTCTTTTACATAGTCTTCTACTAACTTTAATAAGTGACTAGAAGAAACATAGTGCGAATAATTAAAATGTTTCCCATAGTAGCGTTCCCAAGTTCTATTAATTTTGCCATTTTTATCATCTTCGATTAAAGACTGGTTCCACTGTAAACCGCGATAAATAGGGATCCCTTCATCAGTTTCTTTCATTACCTCAACCAAATAACGTTCAAGATCGGGGAATACCGTGTTTTCTAAAGTTAGCCTTAATACATCTACCAATAAAGGTGTAATTGCTCTTAAATAATCATCATATTCTTTAATTTCCAATTTAATGGCTAAGCCTTGAATATAAGAATAGACACGACGCTCTAAAAGACTAGGCTTTGTAAGATAGTCCATTTCAACTTGCCCAGATAATTCTTCGATCGTTTTCAAATCTGTATGAATATAAGCATGACCTAATTGCAAAAGTTTAGATAATTCTTGACTTTCCCAAGAAGGATTGTCTTCTAAAAATTTGAGCATTGTTTGATAATGCTGATGATAAAGTAACTGTTTCAGCAAAGCAAATTGAGTCTGATTATTGTGAATACTATTATGTGACAATGAATCCACATCCTAATTTCTTATAATATAGGCGTATTTTATCATATTGAAGCTTAAATTTCGAACGAAGCAGCAAATTGTCATCAAATCGTGATAGCATTAAAATAGATTTTTTAACTTAGCTAACTACAATTATCTTATCTGGAATAAAAAGGAGACCCATTCAAATGAACCGGTCTCTCTAACTTTTTTATTTTTAGTCTTCTTCTAATTCTTCTAAATCATCGTCCTCTTCGTCAAAATCTTCATCTTCATCGAGGTCGATTTCTTCGTCACCTAATTCAGATAAATCCGTTGCATACTCATTCAGCTCTTCATCTTCATCTGGCTCATCTTCCTCAACGTCAGCAACTAGGATTTCGATTGGTTCATCTTCTTCGTCCTCTTCGTCTTCTTCATCTTCGTCTTCATCATAAACATACCCATCATCGCTATCTTCAGGGTCATCATCATTGTAATCAATCATATCTTCTTCATTGTCAGCGAAAGCATTCACTTTTCCTGACTTCTTCTTACGGCGTTTTGAAGCTTCTTCTTCAGAAGAAGTAATGATTTCCTCATCAATTTCATCCACTGCGTACCATGATCTTAATCCCCAACGGTTGTCACCTACTGAGATAAAACGCCCATCAATATTTAAATCTGTATAAAAGCGAATCATTTTGGCTTCAATAAACTCATCTGAAACTTTTAGATAACTTTGTATATCTAAAAGCAGTTGAGTAAAATCAATAGCCTCACCATTTTCTTCTAAAATAGCATATGCCACTTCAATTAACGATAATTCTTCCTTTATTTGGCCTTCAAATTTCTTTAATTCCATTTTTATCCTCCTTAAAATTCTCACTAGGAATTGCTAATTTATGATGTAAATTTCAATTGATAGAAATAATCACCTAGTGATTGATCGTTCGTATGCATTTGATAGTGAATTTGTATCATTTGACCGTCAGCTGTCTTACTATAGTCAATTCTATCCGTTTTGATTTCTAATAATAAGATACCTTGATCACTTTCATATAGAGTGGTGGTTGCGTGATTTATATTAAAAACTAAAGTCTGCTTTCCTTGATCTACCTTCACTTTGTTAATCTTTTGTTTTGAATCATCCAGTTGCCATTTTACTTCAATTTTTCTTTCTAATTGATCATGATAAATTAGTTTTTGATAGGTAGAAAGAATATAAGTATGACCTTGACAGGAGTGCTCCCATCGGTCTGAATGTTTCGTTTGTGCATAATTTATTTTTTGCTCGACATAAACATCGACTGCTTGTTTTTCCATCTTTCTCCTCTCATCCTTATGTCGTCACTGATACACCAGGACGGACTCGAACCATCATCTTTCGCTTAGGAGGCGAGTGCTCTATCCAGCTGAGCTACTGGTGCTTAATTGATTAATAAGTAGTTTTACTTTAAAGCTTTCATGTTATTATAAAACAAAATTTGCTATAATCAAAGTGTTAATAGCCTTTAAAATTTAACAATTTGAGGAGTATTCGTCAATGACTGATTCAAATCTATTATCTATTCTATCACAACATAAATGGTTAGTTTTTCAAGAACAAGAAAACCCACTGAAAGATCAAAGAGATGTAGCCTTAGCTTATCAAGATAGTTTTCTTAGATATCTCCTACAAAAAAATGACCTTCAAAAAAAAGATAAAGCTTATGGTATTTTTCATTTTTATCCTATTTTTAAACCGAGTGTCTTCTTAGGAGCTAAAGATAAACTTTTAAAAAACTTACCCAAGGGTGTTAGCTATTTAAAAGAAGCAGGCTATCAAGTATCTGTAAGACCACATGGTGGATTGGGAGTGGTTGAAGATGCAGGCATCCTAAATTTTGCAATTGTAACAGACAATCGTTCAATCAACTTATCAATTGACCAAGCTTTTAGCTTTTCCATTGCAGTAATTCAAGCGACTTTAAATCATTACGGTTTAACAGTAGAGGCTTATGAAATTGCTGATTCTTACTGTCCAGGTAAATATGATGTGGTCATTAACCAAAAAAAGGTAGGTGGAATTGCACAGCGTCGCTATAAAGATGCTGTTACTACTGCTGCTTATATTGGTGTCAATGGTAACCAATTTGCTCGTGGCCAACTAATGAAGCAATTTTACTCACTTAGTCAATCCGATCAACGCTTTCCTACTATTGAACCTCGTTCTATGTCAACGCTATCTGAAATTCTTGGCCAAGATCTTTCCTTGTCTGATTATCAAAAACATTTTATAAACTACCTCTCTCAAAAAACAGCGATTGATCAAGGAAATTATAAAGACCCTGAATTAATTTCTATCTATCAACCGCTATTTGAAAAAGCCTATCAACGTAGTCAAAAAATTCAACCACTAACATAGAAAAGTCTAAAGGAGTGAAATAGGTGTCTGAATTCCAAAATATTATTGCCAATCAAAAACTTGAACGTGAAAAAGTTTTCCGTGATCCTGTTCATGATTATATTCATATTCGTGACCGTATCATCATTGATTTAATTGACACCAGAGAGTTTCAACGCTTGCGCCGCATCAAACAATTAGGAACTTCTTCTTATACTTTTCACGGTGCAGAACACTCTCGTTTTAACCATTCGCTAGGTGTTTACGAAATTACCCGTCGCATTATCAGCCAATTTGACCGTAATTATCGCTCTAAAACGGATGGTGATGGGTTATGGAATAATGATGAACGAATGGTTGCTATTTGCGCAGCCCTTTTACATGATATTGGACATGGTCCTTTCTCACACACTTTTGAAGCTATTTTTAATACTGACCATGAGGCCTTAACTCAATTAATTATCACCTCTAAGCAAACGGAAGTTAACCAAGTTTTAAGAAGATTAGGTGATGACTTCCCTGAAAAGGTAGCGTCCGTCATCAATAAAACCTATCCTAATCAACAAGTTGTTCAATTAATCTCCAGTCAAATTGATGCCGACCGTATGGATTATTTAAGAAGAGATGCCTTTTATGCAGGGGTATCCTATGGTGAATTTGACTTAACTCGCATTTCGCGTGTCATCCGACCGTTTGATAAAAGAATCGTTTTTGATTTTTCTGGTATGCATGCGGTAGAAGATTATATTATGAGTCGCTATCAAATGTATATGCAAGTTTATTTCCACCCAGTTTCTAGAGGAATGGAACAAGTCCTCAAGGGACTTTTAGCTCGTGCTAAAGATTGTTATCTTGAACGTGACAACTGTCAAAAAATTGAGGCTCCTATCCACTTACTCGAACCTTTTTTAAAAAACAATTGGACCCTTGATGATTATCTCAAGTTAGATGATCATATAATGAACGCTTATTTTATCCAATGGGCAGATGAAAAAGATCCCATTCTTGCTGATTTGGCCTACCGTTTTATTAATCGTAAGCCTTTTAAATCAGTCATTACAAATGACAATGAAAGAGAAGAGCTACGTACTGCCATCTTCAATGAATTAAGTAAAGTCGGATTTGACCCTAACTATTATATTAATGAAGATTCCAGCTTTGACCTTCCTTACGATTATTATCGACCTTATCACTCAAGTCAAAAAGTACAAATTGACTTAGTCACTAAAACCAATCAAGTTGTCGAACTTTCTCAAGTTTCAAGTTTAGTTCATTCCTTAACAGGTCAAGTCAGAGGAGACCATCGTATTTTCTTTCCTAGAGAGTTTATTGCTGATTTATACAATTTGCCTCAAGAAAGTCTCACTGATAGTCAAAAGAAAATTTTAGATGCTTATACCAATGAACGCCACGATGTTACCCACAATATTCAAGAACGCTTATTCTAGAAAGGAAATCTATGAAAAAAGAAAAATCATGTGGAGCAGTTATCTACTATAAAGATAATCAAGACTTTCTTTTTCTCCTCATCCAACATGAAAATGGTGGCCACTGGGCATTTCCTAAAGGACATATTGAAAAAGGTGAAACGGAAGAAGAAACAGCCCTTCGAGAAATTAAAGAGGAAACAGGTCTCGAAGTTGAATTGAATAATCAATTCAGAGAGACTACTCACTTTTCTCCTAAAAAAGATGTTATGAAAGAAGTCGTCTATTTTATAGCAAAGACAAACTCAAATAAAGTCACTCGTCAATTAGAAGAAGTGAGTCAATTCATATGGCTTCCTTACCAAGAAGCTCTAGATAAAATTACTTATTCGAATGATAAAGACTTATTAGTCAAAGCTCAGAACTTTCTTCATTAAGAAAACCCATTAACCTATGAAGCGGTGAGATAAACACTGCTCATAGTTAATGGGTTAATCTTTTTTCATTTTAAATCTTTTCTTGGTCTTCTGACTTATTGAGAGTTTCATGGCTTTCGTCTGACTTTACCTCTTCTTCCAGAACGAGATCCCCTTCTAGATCTGTGTTAACAGCAACAACTTCTTCTGCTTCATCAGAAGGCTCAACTACTTCATAAGTTTCAACTTCCTCAAATTGGTTGGGCTCTGTTACCTCAAAATCCATTGGCTCGGCAAGTTCAACTTCCTTTGTTTGTCTTGGGTCAATGTCTTTTGCTTCCTCTTTTACAAAGTCGGCTTTATGAGTGTCTTTTTCTTTTGATACCGACTCTTGATGAAGGACTTCACCTGTCCTAGGATCAAAATCCGACCTCGGAGCCACTTTATCAGTGACCTCAGGCTCAATAGTAGCTTGCGGTTTTTGACGCTTGTTCATTAGATAGTGATAGCCAAAATAAACAAACAAACATAAAACAGATAAGATAAGTATTCCTGCAAGAACCTTATCCCAATCGACTTGCATCCAACCATTGAATAAAGCAACAGCAATTATCACTAAGGCTGAAGCCCCAATATGACTCGCTAACTTTTGACCAAAAGTTAGTGATTTTGTGTAATAGATTAGGAACAATAGACCTAAAATAATTCCTAAAATTACAATGGATAAGAAAGTATAAATTTGAGGTCCTCCCAAACTGGTTAATAATCCATAAGTTAGTAAAGTAACTAATAAACCATATTGCACAAATGATCCGGCACGCTTGAACATTGAAATTCCTCCTCTATGTCTGTACTGATGGTTCAATTATACCATATTTGAGACAATAAGCCGTCTAAACGAATTGTATTTTTATACAGTCGAAAAACAATGCTCAACATGTCGTATCACTATTATTACCAAGCAGGTTGATCCGAACCCTTTGAAACTTCTTCTATTTTTTTAGCTGTTTGTTCACTTTGATAAAGTTCTACAATTTTTAAAAATAGTGGGTTTTTACTATCTTCCTTACGACTAGCAATAATATTTTTATATGAATCTGGTAGCTTTTCAATATCCGCCGCATCGTTAAAAATAACGAGATCTTCTTCGAGTTCTGCATCATTGGCAAAATTATTATTAATAACCGCAGCTGCTACATCGGGTAAAGCCGACACTAATTGTGCAGCATCTAATTCTTCAAACTTTAAATTCAATTCATTTTTGGTGATATCACTTACTTCAGCTAACACACCCGCTTCATCATCCACTTCAATCACGCCTGCTTGTTCAAGAGCTAGTAAAGCACGCCCCCCATTTGTCGCATCATTTGGAATAGCAATCTTATCTCCTTCTTTTAATTGATCGAGAGAATCAATTTTTTCAGAGTAAACTTTCAAAGGTGCAACATATGTATAACCTATCGATACTAAATCTCCGTCATTAGCTTGGTTCCAATCATTTAAAAACTCAACATGCTGGAAGGCATTTAAATCAATCGATCCATCAGACAAAGATATATTTGGCTGAACATAGTCATTGAATAGAACCAGTTTGATTTTTATTCCTTCCTCCTCTTCTGCGATATCAGCAACACTTTGCCAAACATCTTCTTCATATTCTGAAGCGACACCCACTGAAACACTCTGACCTGAAAAATCTTCTTTATCTTCAGCGAAGACATTATTGAGAGTAACCCCCCCTAATAAAGAACCCACTAATAATACTTTTAAAAATTTTTTCATCATAATTCTCCTTTTCTAATACTTTCTTTTATGTTTTTCTGCCTTTCGAATCAACCAATTAAATAGCAATTGACTGATCAAAACAATTAATAAAATCAATAAGGTTGCTACTATGACAACGTCAAAACGACTTCTTTGATAGCCTCTAGCGATCGCAACGGTTCCTAAGCCACCTCCAGCTACTACACCCGCCATAGCTGTCAAGCCAATAACATTAATAACAGTCGAAGCAGATACTCTTAATAAAGATCCTAAGCCCTCTCGAATATAGACACGCCATATGATGTCCCACGGTGAAGACCCCATGGCCTGAGCCGCTTCAACAATCCCTTCATCTACCTCTAACAAAGCAATCTCCACCTGCCTAGCAAAGAAGGGAATCGTTCCTACAATGATAGGAATGGCAGCCGCCGTCGGGCCAATGGAAGTATTTACAAGCATACGTGTAAAAGGGACTAATAAAGCCAAAAGAATAATAAAAGGAATGGATCTAAAAATATTAATAAAACTGTCTAAGACTTGATAAATCCATTGGTTTTTTAAAATACCTTTTGGTCCTGTTACAACAATAACTACGCCAAGCATTAAACCTAATAAACCTGCAAAAAGGATGGTCAGTATCAGCATATATAAGGTTTCGATAGTTGCAACAATAAATTCGTCGAGAATGGGCCAAGCATTGGGTAACCATTTTTCTAAAAAAGATGATAAATTGGGGAATTGGTCATTAATAAAGGAATATACATTTACTTCTAATTCATCCACTTAACACCCTCCCTATCGGTTAAAATCTCGACATTTACTTTATGTTTTTCCAGAAAGACTAAAGCTCGTTCCCAATCTTGCGACTTTGATTCAACCGTGACAACAAGATTACCTACAAATGATCCTCTTAAAGCTTCAATATTACCATATAAAATATTACAATGTACCTGATAGTCTCTGGCTAACTGTGCAATAAAGGGCTCCGTCACCTCTTGACCGACAAAGGATAAGCGAGCGATGAAATAATCTTCTGAAGAGTTAGCTCCTCGCATTTCTTTAAGCACTAATTCATAGTCCCAATCAAAGTGGGTAGCCATATTTATAAACTCTTGCGTCAATGGGTTTTGAGGTTGGGTAAACATTTCGACAATGCCATTCTCTTCAATCACTTGCCCTTCAGCCATTACAGCCACTCGATGACAGAGGTTTTTAACAACATTCATATCGTGAGTAATCATTATAATCGATAAGCCCAATTCTTGATTTAACTGCCTTAGCAAATCAAGAATAGAATGTGTGGTTTTAGGATCCAAAGCAGAGGTTGCCTCGTCACACAATAAAATTGAAGGGTCTGTAGCTAAGGCTCTAGCAATCGCTACTCTTTGCTTCTGCCCACCTGATAACTGTTCAGGATAGGCTTGAGCTTTATCTAATATGCCAACCATTTCTAACAAAGCAGACACTTTCGCTTCTTTTTCAGCAGTAGATAATTTTAAATCTTTAAGTGGGAAAGCAACATTCTCTGCCACCGTTCTTGAATTCATCAAATTAAAGTGCTGAAAGATCATCCCTATCTTCTTGCGAGATTTTCTCAATTCAGACGCTGACAGTTGCATCAAATCAACTCCATTTATTATCACTTGCCCGCTAGAAGGTCTTTGTAAAAGATTGATTGTTCGAACTAAAGTGGATTTGCCGGCACCAGAATAACCCACAATGCCAAAGATTTCCCCCGCTTGTATCTGTAAGCTTACACCTGAAACCGCTTGGATTTTTTTATTTTCTTTTTCAAAAGTGACAGATACATTTTTTAATTCAATCAAGTATTCACTCCTTTCAATAAAACACAAAAAACTCTCCTCCAATAAAGGACGAGAGTTAATACTTCGTGGTACCACCTTAATTTGTAACCTCATCACTAAGGTTACCTCTGCCAGTACGCAAGTGAGTATCACTTGTTATACTGAGGCTTACTAACGGTTGCAGCCGTTTATCCTTATTGCTATGCATTCAGGATAACCACTCCATGGCCATTTTCAATCGCTTCCTACTGCTTGATTTCACCCTACTCAAGCTCTCTTTAAAATAGTCTGACGATCTACTTTCCACATCTACGTGTTTCATTCGATTTGTTAGAAGTATTCTAATCAAAAAAAACAATCCTGTCAACCATTAATCTACAAAAAATTTTTATTGAAGGATAACTACCTTAGCAATAAGCATATAGCTAGTTATATTTAAGGAATCGCTAGATTAAATCCCTCACTCTTTTCTCATCAAAAATATTATTTTCTAATTTTTAATAATCCATTCCATCTTCTAGCATTACATTAAAGCCTTGTTTACTAACAACTTGCATTAACTGGGCTCTTTTCTTTTCGCCAATAGCAATTTTATTTTTAACTTGATTAGTAAAGCTATCCACTCTTTGGTTGCTATTTCTAGTGTCATAGTATTGTGTCATTTCCTTGTCATAGTCTGCCAACATTTGAAGATAATCTGGATTTGCGCGATAATAATTTTCAGATAATTTAAATTCGATTGGCATTCGTGGTTTCAATGGGGGTTGATCGTCCGGATAGCCATACCCAACCCCTACTAAAGGAAAAGTCAAGTCAGGTAGTTTTAATAGTTCAATGACTCTAGCTGAATCGTTTAAAATCGATCCAAAATAAACCGTTCCTAATCCTAAAGATTCAGCAGCGATCACTAAGCTTTGAGCTTGAATATAAACATCAGCCACTCCCTGAAAGAAATAATCCATTGAGCGATATTTTTCTCCTTGATAGCCTTTAGCCTTAGCTATTTCAGCATTGCGATGCCAATCCACAAGAAAAATCAATAGTTCAGGCACCTCGGCAAGATAGGCTTGTTTTGCAACCTTGGCTAATTCTTCGCGTAAAATACGATCAGTAATACGGACAACTGAAACGGCCTGCAACCCATTTGAAGTCGGACTGGCATTCATAGTTTCCATTAGTTGCTGACGAGTTTCCACTGCAACTGGGCGATCTTTATAAAAGCGAATACTACGGTGATTTTGAATCTGTCTGAGTGTTTCTTCCATAAAAAGGTCTCCTTTTAATTTGATGTCTCTAATTTAGCATTTACTGATTTTAATTTCTATTAATGAAAGGTAGGATATTTTTGAAAAAACATTTTCCTTTTATCATTGTTGGCGGTGGTATTGTTGGATCGACAGCTGCCTATTATCTGACTCGTTCTGGCTATCCAGTAATTCTTCTCGATAAAGAAGTTGGTCAAGCCAGCCAGGCGGCGGCTGGAATTATTTGTCCTTGGTTTTCCAAAAGAAGAAATAAAAAATGGTATCACCTTGTCGTTCATGGTGCAGAATTCTACCGTCAATTTATTCAAGATTTAACTGAAGACGGATTTGATGCTTCCAGTCTTTTTAAGGAAACTGGGACTTTGATTCTACGTAAAAATGAAAAAGACTTACACAGAGATCTTGAAAACGCAGATTCAAAAAGAGAGCAATCTCCTTCTATCGGAAAAGTTTCAACACTAACACAAGAAGCAATTCATGATTTGTTTCCTCTTATTGATAGCCCTTGGCCTGGCTCTTTAATTAAAGGGGGTGGCCGAGTAGATGGACAGGCATTGGTTGCTTTATTACATAAAGCGATTCTAACAAAAGGGGGGAAAATAGTTAAAAAAGAAGTTCAGTTGCTTAAAGAAGGAAAGAGCTTTTTGATTCAGTCTGATCAAGACTCATTTACTGCAGATCAGGTCCTTTTGGCAGCAGGACCCGCTGTCAAAGAACTTCTAAGCTCCTTGCGGTTTGATTGTAACTTACGCCCTCAAAAAGGCCAGCTATTTTCTATCTACCACCCACAATGGGTCGATAACAACTGGCCTGTTATTATGTCACCGGGTGGCATTGATATCCTTCCCTTTGATAATGGTGAGATAGTAATTGGCGCAAGTCATGAAGATGACCAAGCAAAAGACTTAACCATTAATCCCATGGTTATCAAAGAGCTAAAAACAAAGGCTGAGCAAATTTTTCCGGATGTTTTTAACTATCCTCTTTATCGAGTAAAAGTAGGTACTCGAGCCTTCACTGACAATGGCGATATCTTAATCGGATCCATCCCTGATTTATCCAATCTATGGACAATTTCTGGCTTAGGGTCTTCCGGCTTAACAAGTGGACCCTATCTAGCTTATCAATGGGTCCATAAAATCATCAATAATTATTGGGATCTTCCCGAAGAAATTATTTCCAGTCACCAACTTGTTCATAAAATATAGCAAATGAAAAATTTCAACATTGATTTATTTCGAATTCATGGTACTCTATAAGTATTAAATGAATTGTTACGGAGGAATTAATTTTTATGTGGAAAGAATTTAAAGGTTTTATTGCAAATAAAAATGTTGTTACTATGGCAACTGGGATTATTTTAGGGTCAGCTTTTACAGCAATTGTTACTTCTTTAGTCGATAATATTTTTATGCCACTCATTATAGCCATTACAGGTCAAGCAGATGTTTCAGGTCTTGTTCTGACAGTTGGTAAGACTGAAATTGTTTATGGAGCATTTATCCAAGCAATTATTAATTTTCTTTTAATTGGTAGCTTCTTATTTATCACACTTAAAGCTTTAGAAAAAGCACAAAATAAAAAAATTATTTCTCCAGAAGAAGAGCCAGCAAGCCCTTCAGAAGTCGAACTATTACAAGATATACTCTCAGAATTAAAAAGTAAATAATTAATTAGTTTTAATACCCAGACAAGCCCAGCTTTTCTGGGATTTCCCTTTTCTTGTGCACATTGCCTATCGTATAATCCACAAATTTCAGTTAAGCTAGAATTATTATGTAAGAAAGAAGGATTAAAATGGTTGAAATAAACTTAAAGTCGATTAATAAAAGATATGAAGGCGCAAAAACCAATTCAGTAACTGATTTTAATTTAGATGTAGCTGATCAAGAGTTCATCGTCTTTGTTGGACCTTCCGGCTGTGGAAAATCAACCACCTTAAGAATGATTGCTGGTTTAGAAGAAATAACAGCAGGCGAACTGATTATAGATGGTAAATTGATGAACGACGTAGCACCTAAGGATCGAAACATCGCTATGGTCTTTCAAAATTATGCCCTTTACCCGCACATGACTGTCTACGACAACATGGCTTTTGGTTTAAAGCTGCGTAAGTATGATAAAAGTGAAATTACTCGACGTGTCAATCATGCCGCTGACTTACTCGGCTTAACTGAATTTTTAAACCGCAAACCAGCCGCTCTGTCCGGTGGTCAAAGACAAAGAGTCGCTTTAGGTCGAGCGATTGTTCGTGATGCCAAAGTCTTTTTAATGGATGAGCCTTTATCAAATCTTGACGCTAAATTGCGCGTACAAATGCGGGCAGAAATTGCCAAACTGCATCAGCAATTAAAAACAACTACTATCTATGTAACCCATGACCAAACTGAAGCTATGACAATGGCCAGTCGAATCGTTATTATGAAAGACGGCTATATTCAACAAATAGGTAGCCCTCAGGAAGTTTATAATAAACCCAATAATGTTTTTGTGGCAAGCTTTATCGGCTCACCAGCTATGAACTTCTTTACTGTTACTATTGAAAGTAATACCTTAACCAATAATCAAGGTATTAACTTGCCATTAAGCCCTCATCACAAAAAGTTGTTATCAGATAAGGGTTATTTAGGAAAAGAAATTATTCTTGGCATTCGTCCGGAAGATATTCACGCGGAAACAAGCATTGTTGCGAAATCTAAAGACTCGCTTGTTAATGCTAAGATTTCTGTCGCAGAGTTGCTGGGGTCCGAATCCATGCTGTATCTAACGATTGGATCAGATGAGTTCATTGCTAGAGTAAACGCACAAGAAGTATATACTCCAGGAGAATCCATTGAATTAGCCTTCGATATGGAAAAAATTCATTTCTTCGATAAAGAAAGCGAAAAAGTTATTCGCTAAATTAAGTATAATCTTTAAACCGTTTATTTACGAGGAGGTCTTACAATGAAAGCAAAAGGAGTCATTCAAATTCCTCACTCTCTTCTTGATTTAGAGGGCTCTCATAAAGAAGGTTATTGTCTGTTTCATATCTTTTTTGAGCATTTGCAAACAGACTTTGATCAATCCTTGTGGTTATCTACTCTCAGATCAAGCAGTCAAAACATTATTGATTATATAAAACGAAATTCACATCACTTTGTTTATGTCATCCACAATTCTTTTTGGGCTAACCAAGGATCCCAAATGATGGAAGGAATTCTAAAAATGCTTAATGATGACTTTGGACAATCAGCGCTTGTCATCATAGGGTCTCCTTATACTGGTATAGAAAGTGTTGAAGATCAAATTTCTTTTGACGTGGCTCAGATAGAAAGTCATCAGAGGTTACTTAAGAAAAACACCATTAATCGCATGAGCCATTTGCTTTTACAACAAGTTGGTAAGAACTTACAAGAAAGTCATCTCGCCCAATTTGCTAACTATGGTCAAACGATTTCAGATGATCAAGATCGTGCGTTGATACGCCAACTCTTTCTAAATGGGGGGAATATTAGTAAAACCGCCCAGGATTTGTACTTACATCGCAACACGCTTAATTATCGAATTGACCGTTTAAATAAGTCAAGCGGCTTGAATTTACGCTTAATATCAGACTTGACTCTCTTATATTTACTGATTTGCTAATTTGAATAACCGATTATTTTAAACACATTACACATGAAAAGCCCAGTTACTGGAAGTAATTGGGCTTTTACTATTTTAAACGAAAGGTACAATCGGCATCATGATCATTAATAACACCAATAGCTTGTAAGTAGGAATATATAGTTACTGAACCTACAAATTTAAGACCATAATTTTTTAGGGAACGAGCGACTTCATCACTTAACTTTGAAGCTGTCTTAGGTTCTTTCTGACTTTTTGGTCTTAATACTAGCTGTCTGTTGGTGAAATGCCAGATATAATTATCAAAACTACCAAAATCTTGCTGAATTTTGATAAAAGCTTGAGCGTTGGTTATTGTAGCTTCTATCTTACCGCGATGACGAATAATCTTTTCGTTTTTTAATAAAGCCTCAACTTTATCTTCTTGATAATTGGCTATCTTTCGGTAGTCAAACTGATCAAAAGCTTGTTCAAAAGCTTGTTCTTTAGATAAAATTAGTTGCCACGACAAGCCGATATGAAACGTTTCTAACACCAACCATTTAAACAAAAGTAAATCATCATGTTCTGGTTTTCCCCATATTTTATCATGATACTGAATATAATAATCAGGCTTATTCGCTACCCATTGGCATCTTTGCATTTTTACCTCCTACTGGAAAATCATAAGCACTTGACGAATACCATAAATTAATAATCCAATCATAAAAAAATAATTTAATTCTTTAGTTAATACAAAAAAAGCAAGGTATTCTCTTAAAATAGCAAAAAAACCATGACCAAATTGGGTTCTTACCCCGACGACTCTTAAATCAAAACCGAAGCGCCAAGCATAAAGATAAGTCCTTAAAAGGTGAAAGTAACTTGTTACAATGAGCGTCTTCCCACGTTCAGGAAAACAATCATTTAAAAGCTCTTGAATATTAATGAGATTTTCTCTAGTCGTTCGAGCCTGATCTTCAATAGTAATGAAGTGATGGTCAATACCATTAGCAATTAAAAATTTCGCCATTTTTTCAGCTTCTGAAGCAATATTTTCGTGACTATTTCCCCCACTGACAATTAAATGCAGCTTTTGACCTTTTGCTCTACTTTGTTTAAAAATTTTTAATGCCTTTTTTAATCGATAAATTAAAGTCTTGTCCATCTCACCGTTCGCTGTTAATTGGGCGCCAAGAACTAATAAAATATCATTAGATCGCATTTTAAACTTAAATAGTAACAAGAGAAGGTTGAGAACAATAAAAAGAAAAAAATTAATAATTAAGTACATAGCCACTAAGGTATAAATAGCTAAGAACCGAGTCATATAATAGTTTCTTTGTATAACAACCCATGCTGTAAAAATAACAATCCCAACAAAAGTAAAAGAGATCGTCAAATTAAAAAAAATACGCATGCCTGATAGCGAACGGTCATCTTCTATTCGACTTAACATTAAATAGGCTAACAACAAAAGAAAAAAGGGAATAATGATAGCAATTCCTGAACTTGAAAAATACAATAAATAGCGCATAAGTGATAATAGATACCATCTTGATTCATTAAGTATCGCAAAAAAAACTATCAGGAGTGAAAAATAAAGCAAAGCAATTAATGAGACTTTGCGCCATTTAAAAACGTAGACCAAAACGGATGAGACAAATAAAATGAAAGACAGAAAATACAACAAACCGCTCAGTCCTTTCTGTCGAGATCCAATTCATGATAAGCCGCATAAATTTCTTGTTTTTTGACATTTTGTGCTTGGGCAACCTGTTTAATGGCTGCTTTGGCTGAAAGTTTCTCTTTATCCATTAAAGATTGAACCTGGTCTTTATAGCTTAAGTCTGGATTGAGTAGCGTTTGCCTTTGATCTAATTGACCCATAGACTGCAACAAAAGGACACATTCACCTTTTAAAGAATGCTCCTCAAAATGATTGATTAGTTCTTGGCTTGTGCCTCTAAGATATTCCTCAAACTTTTTACTGATTTCACGAGCTACAACCACTTTTGTATCCGTTCCTAACAGCTGATTAATTTGCTGAATAGATTGCTTTAATCGATAGGGCGACTCGTAAAAAATAGCCGTTTCTTTTCGCCTTCCGATATCTGTTAGTAACTCAACTTGCTCATTTTTACTTCTTGGAAAAAAGCCATAATAAGTAAAGGTGTTTGCAGGTAATCCTGAAGCAACCAAAGAAGTAATGGCGGCACTCGCTCCTGGAAGGCTTATTACGGCTAATGAATTAGCCAGTAGGGATTGTACTAGAGGATGGCCAGGATCGTTGATTAGTGGCATACCAGCATCTGAGACTAGGGCAACCGTATGTCCCTCTCCAATATAGGCCGTCCACTTATCTACTTCCGATTGATTCGAGTGGTCGTGGAAAGAAAACATTCTTGTTTTAATATCATAATGCTTCAACAAAATTCCTGTTTTTCGCGTATCTTCAGCCAAGATTAGATCGACTTCTTGAAGAATTCTAACCGCTCGAAAAGTCATATCTTCTAAATTACCTATTGGAGTAGGAACCAAGTAGAGACAAGAGCTTTCTGTTTGATAACTCTTTTGAATATTCAAAATGCACTCACTTCCTTTAAGCTTAAATCTCTTTGTAAATGACAAATCAAATGCTGACTGTAATCTTTAATAATATAAACACCCTTATCAAAATTAGCCATACCGTTTTTAGCCAAGTAATATTCTTTTTTGGGACGATTTAACTGTTTGAAATGGTACTCCGCAGACATCGCTAAAGACTTATTCGGCCACTTTTCAACATAGATTAGTTTTAAAGGCTGCCGCTTTTTAACGCGAGTATACTTCGCTCCTTTGCCCTTATTATGAGCTTCTAACCTTTGCCTAAGATTGGTTGTAAATCCTCCATAAAGTGTTTTGTCATGACAGTATAAAACATAAAAGTAGAACCCTTCATCATTAATGATTTCCATAGTAGATCTCCTGCATCATAGGGGTATAGGATCCATCTTCTTGATGTACGATAATTGCAGGTTCAACTCGAACGCCTTGTCTTCCTCCCCTGGCAATGGCCTCTACCAAGACACTATTGGCATTTTCAGCTTGTTTTGGATGGACAAAGCAAAGGCGTTTGATAGCAAAGTGATGATTTAATAAACTCATCATTAGATCGTCTAATCTATTTGGGCGATAAACAATAAATAGCCTGCCTTTTTGCTTAAGTAATTGGCTCGCTTTGCTCACCCATTCATCTAAAGTTAAGTGAATTTCATGACGAGCAATAGCATGATAAGGATTAGAATGTAATTTAGCTGCCTCATTGAGCGAAAAATAAGGAGGATTACAGCTGATAACATCTAATCGCTGATTATTTGCTTTTAATTGCCTTAAATCCCCCTGGATGATTTCAATTTGTTCTTCTAAACCGTTTAATCGAACCGATCGTTTTGCCATATCCGCAATATCTGCTTGCAACTCAATAGCTTGAATTTTAGCATCTGTCCGATGCGATAAGAGTAGAGGAATGATGCCACCGCCTGTACAAAAATCCATTATCCTTGAGGAAGAGGACCGCTGATTAAATGTGATAAAATTCGCCAGCAAAACGGCATCCACAGAAAAAGGAAAGTAATTTGGATTTTGTATTACATAACGGTTTTCTCGAATCAGAAAATCAAGTCGTTCTTCATCTTTCACCAATCGTATTTGTTCATCAGTCAGTTTTGGCATAAACAGTTCTTTTGTCATCTATTGCTCTCCTAAAGAGTCAATAATGTCTTGACAAAAGATACATTCTTCATTGGTTTCACGCTTACTACCAAAATAATGATGACAAATATGAATACCGTCATTATAGAAGGCTTGAAGACGAGCTTGCCCACTTTGACGATGCTCAAGCGTTTGCTCTGATTTATCAATAACTTGATTTTTTTGATTTTCCTCATCTTTTAATGGCTTAATTTCTATTTGCTCAACTGCTTGGTACTGCTGCATCCTTAACCGATTGTTTTCATTAGTTAACCGTGTCACTTCTTCCGACAAGGTGTTAACCGTTTCGAACAATTGATTCAGCTCTTGGTTAACTTGCATAAGAAGTTCTTCAATTTTTATTTCAGACATGCTAACACCTCTCTTCATATTACTTCCATTCACACATTTTAATCGCTAAGCGCTCATAGGCCAACTGTGGTGTGACATTAAACAAAAGGAGTTTTTTACTATCCATTAAGAGCTCATTCATTCTATGATAGCTTGTTTGACTCATTTGATGATCGATTCTCTCTTTAATTCTATTTACCCTCTTTTGTAAACTTCCTAAGTGGTTTTCTTTAGATGGATAGTGACTCAATAACAATTGGGCATTCAACCAATTTAAATAATCGAGACCATCTTGGCCTTGATTATAATTAAGATAGGGTTTTAAATGTTGCTGAATAGCGACAAAAGCATAAGGGTTTTCTTGTATCAATAACTGATAAAAATATTCTATGGCTTTTAGCCAAGCTTCGAAAGACTCCGCCTCATAGTCATCCATTAAATTCTCCAAGCGATTGGCTGATAGCTTTAACATTACTCTTGCATGCTGATCACGAATACCTGCTTGCACCATCTGATCAATTTGAGAGTGTTCTTTATCATCTTCCAAGATCACTTCCTGAACTCTCGATTGAATAGTCGGTAGTAATTGTTCAGCCTGACGACTAAATAAAAAGATATAAACATTAGGACTTGGTTCTTCCAAAAAAAGTAAAAGAGCATTGGCTGCTGCTGGGCCCATTAAATCTGCCTGCTCAATCGTAGCAATTTTAAAATCAGCCTCAATCGGACTCGTTCCTAACCATTCTTTTAGCCCTCGGATCTGATCCACTTTGATGCTACGCCCATCGGGTTCAATAGTCATATAATCTGCAAACTGACCCCTAGTAATTCTCTGACAGTCCATGCAATTTAAACAAGCCCTTCCTTCTGCATCAAAATGCTTACAAACAAGGGCTTGAGTAATTGTATCCACTAATTCTTTTTTTGCTGGGTTTAATTCGCCAGTAAATAAATAAGCGTGAGCGAGTCGCTTATGTTGTATCAATAGATTAAAATGCTTTTTGGCAGCTTCTAACCGCATAGACTCCCTCTTTCAAATGCTTGTCTCTTAGAAATGGAAGAAACTTTCAATAGGTAGAACAAAAACAGTCGCTCCACCAACTTCAACTTTTAATGGGTAAGTATTTGAAACTTCCAAATTCATATCTAGATGGATAGGTGTTGAAATATATTGCTCACGAGACTGACATGAAGCTTTAATAACTTCAAGCACTTCCTCAATTCGCTCATCTTCTACTCCTAATAAGAATGTTGTATTACCTGAACGAAGAAAACCTCCAGTTGAAGATAATTTTGTCGCACGGATATCATTTTCTAATAAAGCCTTCCCCAAAACTTGTTGGTCTTGATCTTGCACGATCGCTACTAGTAATTTCATATTATCCCTCCTGATGTATTATTACTTAATCATACCACGTTTTTTTAGAGTTTCGAAGCACTCCAAGCTAACTTGTTCTACACTTTGATTACCATCAATTACCACAATATTTTCCCATTGAGGTATCAAGTCGAGATAGGTTTGTCTGACTCGTTGATGAAAGGCAAGTGCCTCCCGATCGAGGCGATCATACTGTCTACTACCACGAGCTTTCTCGATCCTCTCCAAACCTATGTCAGCAGGAACATCTATTAAAATGGTAAGGTCTGGTAAGTGGTCTTCAATGGCGAACTGGTTAATCTGCCAAACGGCCTCTAAACCGATTGCTCTTGCAACGCCCTGATAGACTAATGAAGACAGCACAAAACGGTCACTAATCACCATTTTCCCCGCTTGAACATTGGGTAAAATTGTTTCACTCAAGTGTTGCCGACGACTTGCTGCATATAGTAAGGCCTCTGTTCGATAGTCCATAGCTGTATTATTAATATCTAAAATGAGTTCGCGAATTTGCTCAGCTATCGGGCTGCCCCCTGGCTCTCTAGTAAATACTGCTTCTACACCTTCTTTTTCAAGCATTGGACCTAAAACTTTGATAATCGAGGTTTTCCCTGATCCATCTGGTCCTTCAAACGCAATAAACTTCCCTTTTGGCATTTGATACTCCTTTATTATAACTCTCTTCGGCCTTCAATGGCACGAAAGAGGGTCATTTCATCTGCGTATTCGATATCGGATCCCACTGATAATCCATGAGCGAGACGCGTTACTTTTATGCCGGCCGGCTTAATCAACCTTGATAAATAAATGGCTGTCGCTTCACCTTCAGCAGTTGCATTAGTAGCTACAATCACTTCTTTCACTTCTTCATTTTGTAATCTTTTAATTAGCGAAGCGATATTCAAATCTTCAGGGCCAGTCCCTTCCATTGGTGACAAAACGCCTTGCAGAACATGGTAGCAACCATGATACTCTTGCATTTTCTCCATAGACATCACATCACGACTATCTTCAACAACTAAAATAATCGATCGATCTCTTGACGAATCACTACAAATCATACATGGGTCTGTATCAGTAATGTTCCCACAAACCGAACAATATTTAAGATCACGCTTAGCGTTTATCAAGGCCTGAGCAAAGTAAGAAACATCTGCTTCAGACATTTCTAAAACATAAAAAGCTAGACGAGCGGCTGTTTTACTTCCGATACCTGGTAATTTAGTGAAGCTATTTATTAATTTGGCAATGGGTGATGGATAATCCATTCCAACTCCCCCTTTCTTTTCTTACTACTAGAAAGGCAAGTTTAGCCCTTTGGTGAATTGGCCCATTTGATCTTGTGTTGTTTGTTCAACTTCTTGAATCGCATGGTTAATGGTTGCTAAAACTACGTCCTGCAACATTTCGATATCTTCTGGATCAACTAGTTCTGGTTTAATGGTTAATTCTTTGATTTCTTTTTTACCAGTCATAACCACTTTAACTAATTGTTGTGCATCCTCCACCATAAATTCTTTAGCTTCTAGTTCTTTTTGTGTTTTCTCCATCTCTTTTTGCATCTTCTGAACTTGCTTCATCATATTGTTCATATTTGGCATCATTTTGCATCTTCCTTCCATTGTTTCAATATTATTGTAAAATTTGTCTTTTATTTCGACTACGCTTCAATTATAGCATACGGCAATAACTTCTTTCGACTACAAAAGAAGTCTTTTATAATCAAATTAAATAATTCAAATTCACCTCAACTCATACTCCACCTCATACCATTCGTAAAGTATTAATAAACCAAAAGAATCCAAGCGCTTAAACACTTGGATTCTCTATTGACTAACGATCAATTGTAATTCATATTATTTCAGCAGTAAAAGTGATACTTAAAGAATTAATTAAATTCATCACCAACTAGTTTTCTTAACGATCATTGTAAATAGTGATATTTTCTTCACCAAAGAGTTCGATGGCTTTTTGGACCGCTGGATTCTCTTGCTCCTGAGTATCCTCTATATCAAAAAATCCCGTTTGCCCATCCGCCGGTTGAATACTTGAACTTTCTCCCTCTTCAATATGGTGAATTTGACTCCGTTGGAATAAAGCTGCTACATCTTCTGCCGGCTCAGGTAATTGAGCTTCAATTGATTCTAACTCTTCATTTTGAGGCCTATTTTTTTCAGTTTGATCAATTTCTGATAAATTATCCTGATTAATGTGACCTGGGGGATTGTCCTGCGAATCTGTCTGATCATTTTGTAGCGAATCAATAGTTCCTTCTGACGGAGTTATACTTTCTTGAACTTTTGATAACTTTTTAGCTAGTTCTATCGGCTTTCTACCATTTTGTTCAAACAAGATTTTGTAATCCCTTCGAATACCAGACCAATCAGCCTGCCACAAATAAGTGAAGTGAATCGCCTTACCTAAACGCTGACTCGCTATATTATTCACCTGATCCATTAAATGACTATCATGTTGAACAATCGCGCATAAATTTTGGTCTTCGAAGGAAATCAAAGCGCAGTCTGGCCCTGCCGCTAACGGTCTAGTATTATTCAAGCGAACTCTTTGGTTAGGAGCTAGTTCAGCTAAAATAGCTGACCACTCTTTTTTTAAATGGTTAATATCTTCTTTAGTTGCTTGATTCAAAACATTATAAATCGCATGTAAGTCGACCACATAATCTTTTTGAGCAAAATCAGGCTTTTTACGCGGAGTTAATTCCGTTTGATTATTAACTCCTTGAGTAGTACTTTTTTGATTATTTATAAGTTCAGCAAGTAATTTTTTTTGTTTTTCTAGTTCCTCTTGTAACAGTCTAATCTGACTTTCTATCTGTCCAGACATTTGAGGCTCTACTTGCTCTACTTCTTCTCTTAGAAGTAGGTCCTGCCCTAATTGTGCTAATTGAACCGTCATAACTTCTAAATAAACTTCTGGTTGTGTAGAAAAACGCATCTTATTTTGCGCTTGATTCAAAAAGTCAATTAACTGATAAAAGAATGCTGGCTCAACATTTTCTTTCAATGGCTGTAATTCTTGGTCAGTTAGCAGTGTATGGTTCTTAATTGAAAATAAACTTAAAAGGACATCTCTAGCAAATAAAATCAGTTCTTCAATAAATCGCCCAGCCTGTTTTCCCTCTTGTAATTGTTCTTCCAAGATCTGCAAGGCTTCTTCTACTCGTGATTGAGCAAGCGCTTGAATATATTGAACATAAACGGTTTGAGCAAAAGAACCGGATACTAACAAAGCCGTTTCAAGTTCTAGGTGATCTTGCCCATAAGAAAGCGCTTGGTCTAGTAGACTTAGAGCATCCCGCATTCCACCGTTAGCTGCTCGAGCAATAACTTTCAACGCTTCAAGATCATAGTCTTGTTGGTCATGGTCCAAAATATATTGCATCCTTCTAATCAAATCAAGGTCTTTAATCCGTTGAAAGTCAAAGCGCTGAGTTCTTGATAAAATAGTGGCCGGTATTTTATGAGGCTCCGTCGTCGCAAGTATAAAAATTACATTGGCAGGAGGCTCTTCTAATGTTTTTAAGAGTGCATTAAAGGCACCAGTTGTTAACATATGAACCTCATCAATAATATATACTTTATTCTTGGCACGTGTAGGAGCATAGCGAACACGGTCTCTCAGGTCACGAATTTCATCAACTCCGTTATTCGATGCCGCATCAATCTCAATCACATCACTAATCTCTCCTGAAGTAATCCCTTGACAAATAGAACATTCATTACAAGGATTTCCATCCGTTGAATTAGGACAATTGACCGCTTTTGCAAGTATCTTAGCAACAGAAGTTTTACCCGTTCCTCTTGGACCTGAAAAGAGATAGGCGTGGCTTAATTGTTGTTTAGCAATCGCATTCCTCAAAGTTTGGGCGATCATTTCTTGCCCGACTAATTCATCAAAAGATTGCGGTCGCCAAACACGGTATAATGCCTGATAACTCATTATTTATAGCCTCCTCCATTTAGTAAACTTATTATATCGAATTTGTCACTGATTGGCGAATGCTTTTAAAATCTGCCTAAATAGATACTCTAAAATTCAAGATTTTAATCTTCACAATTTATGGTAGAATATAGCTTGTGAAAATGATTAGAAGGAGCGAGTTTATGTCCACACTAGAAATCAAAAATCTACACGTAGAAATTGAAGATAAAAAAATATTAAAAGGTGTTAATTTAACAATTAACACTAATGAAGTGCATGCTATTATGGGACCAAACGGAACAGGTAAGTCTACTCTTTCACAAGCTATCATGGGGCACCCTGACTATACAGTTACACAAGGCCAAGTGCTACTTGATGGTGTTGACCTCTTAGAAATGGAAGTCGATGAGCGTGCTAGAGCCGGTCTGTTTATGGCCGTTCAATACCCAAGTGAGATTTCAGGTGTTACTAATGCCACTCTTATGCGTGAAGCCATCAACTCACGCCGTAAAGAAGATGATCAGATGCCTATTTTTGAATTCTTAGACAAATTAGATGCAAAAATGGCGCTTTTAGATATGTCTGATGAAATGGTTGAACGTTATGTGAATGAAGGATTCTCAGGGGGCGAAAAAAAACGCAATGAAATCCTTCAAATGTTAATGATCGAACCTCGTTTTGCTCTCTTAGACGAGATTGATTCTGGCTTAGATATTGACGCTTTACAAGTTGTATCCAAAGGCATCAACTCTTTACGTGGTGAAGATTTTGGCGCTTTAATTATTACCCACTATCAACGCCTTTTGAACTATGTTGAGCCAGATTTTGTTCATATTATGATGGATGGACGCATCGTGAAATCAGGTGGATCTGAGTTAGCCCTAGAATTAGAAGCCAAAGGGTATAAAGAGATAGCTCTCGAAAACGGCATTGAATTAAATGAAGAGTAGGTGAAAAGATGACTCAACAATTATTCGCACCAACTGTCAACTGGCTTAAGGATATCTTTGACCAAAGTCAACAAGCATTCGAGAATACAAGACTTCCCACCATCGAACGAGCAAAGATCGAAACCTGGCCTTTATTTGTCGAAGCTCAAAGTAGGCCTTCAGCAGCCGAAAGAAAATTAGCTACTCATCCGGACCTTATCATTGCTGATTGGCAAAGCGCTCAAACTGATCACGAAGAACTTTTAAAAAAGTATTTATTCCAAGCAGTTCCTGCTAATCAAGATAAAGTTTCTGCTTTCCAATTAGCTCATTTAAATCACGGCACCTTGATTTATGTTCCTGATAACTATCAAGGCAATGAAACCTTTGAATGGGAACAAAATTTCGATGATGGAGCCCATCAATATCTACTACTTGCCGTTGGCAAAAACAGTCAGTTTACTTTTTTTGAAAAACTAAAACAAAATCAAGTGGCTAACCATAGTCAAAGCTACACAGTAGAAATCATCCTCGAAGATGGAGCAAACTTGCATTATATGGCTATTGATCAAACGAAAACCGACCAAGCTAGCTATATTCGTCGCCATGCTTTGGCTAAGAACGACGCTCATATTCAATGGTCAATTGGTTCATTTAATGATGGAGCAACAATTGTCGATTTAGCTTCTAATTTAAAAGGTAAAGGTTCACACGCTCATTTATCCGAAGTGGCTATTTCTAATCAAAACTTTAAACAAATTTTAGACACCAAAATCAGTAATTATGGCAACCATTCCATTGGACACATTAACCAAAGAGGTGTTGCCTTAGACCAAGCAGTCCTGACAATGAATGGTATTGGCAAAATTTTCAAAAATGCTAAAAACGCGGATGCTCAACAAGAAAACCGTTTACTCATGCTCTCTGATCAAGCCCGTGGTGATGCTAACCCCATTCTTTTAATTGATGAATTTGAAGTGACTGCAGGACACGCTGCCTCCGTATCCAAGGTAGATGACAGTCAATTATGGTATTTAATGACTCGTGGAGTAAATCGCACTAAAGCAGAATATCTAGTCATCCGTGGCTTCTTAATGCAAACTTTAAATCAAATTAAAGATCCTGAGAGAAGACAAATGATGATTGATGCTTTAGACCAAAAATTAGAAAGCATAAATTCAGGTGATAGCCTTGACTAGACAAAATCTTTTAAAAGTTCGTCAAGAATTTCCTATACTCGATCAAATCGTTAATGATGAGCCACTTATTTACTTTGATAATGCGGCGACTTCCCAGACCCCTCAATCAGTGGTCGAGGCAATTGTTGCCTATTATCAACAGGATAATGCCAATGTTCACCGTGGCGTACATACCCTAAGTGAGCGCGCTACCCAAGCCTTTGAAAAAGGTCGTGAAAAAATTGCGGCTTTTGTCGGGGCAGAAGCCAGTGCCTGCATCTCATTTAGCTCAGGGACAACCGATAGCATCAACAAAATTGCTCGTGGACTCATCGAACCACGCCTTCAAGATAGAGATATCATACTCACAACGCGCTTAGAGCACCATTCCAACCTAGTGCCTTGGCAAGAAGTATGTAAACGCACCGAAGCTAAGCTCAAATTTATGGACCTAACTGCTGATTATCAAGTGGATGTAGAAGCTTTATCACGTAAGTATAAAGATCAGCCAGTCAAAGCAATTGTTATTCAACACTTTTCAAATGTGTTAGGTGTACAGCAACCCATTCAAGCTCTCAGTCAATGGGCCCACCAACATGGTGCCCTTTTGATTGTTGATGGCGCTCAAGCCAGTCCACATATTCGTTTACATTTGAAGGAATGGGAAGTTGATGCCTATGCATTCTCAAGCCATAAAATGTATGGTCCGATGGGATTGGGGATCACCTATTTAGCTAAAGAACATCATGAAAGCTGCTTACCGGTTAGCTTCGGTGGTGAGATGATTCACCTAGTAGAGGATACTCAATCCAACTACAAACAAGCTCCATGGAAGTTTGAAGCCGGCACCCAGGCAATCGCTCAAGTGGTTGGGTTGACCCAAGCAATTCAGTGGATTGAAGCTATTGGCTTTGATCAAATTCAAGCCCAAGAGAAATTATTAGGCGATAGACTGTATCAAGGAATGAAAGAGTTAGAGGACGTCGTTCTTTATACTCCTGAATCGGCTAAAAGTCATGGTATTCTTTCTTTTAATATTCAGGGAGTCCATCCGCATGATGCTGCAACAGGCTACGATCAACTAGGAATCGCAGTCCGAGCAGGACACCACTGTGCTCAACCCTTGATGCGTCTGCTAGAAACTCCAGCCACTTTAAGAGCCAGCCTGATGGTTTATAATACCCTTGAAGAAGTCGACCGTTTTATAGAAGCTACCAAAGAAATAAAGGAGTTTTTCACTTATGGCACTTAGTCGATTAGACCAACTCTATCGTACGATTGTACTTGACCATTCTTCAAACCCTCATCATCGAGGGCATTTAGAAAAACCTACCCATCAAATGCAATTACTCAACCCAACTTGTGGTGATGCCATTACTGTGGATATGATTGTTAAAGATAATCAGATTGAACAAATTGCTTTTAATGGTGAAGGTTGCACCATTTCTATTTCCTCAGCCAGTATGATGACCGATTTAATGATTGGTAAAACGGTTGATGAAGCCATCCAATTAGTGCATGACTTCAATCAATTAGTAGGTGGAACAATCGGTGATGATGAAGAAGAAAAAGATGAAGCTGAATTACGCAAACAATTAAAAGATGCAGCTATTTTGGCTGGCGTCAAAAATTTTCCAGCCCGTTATAAATGTGCCATTCTTTCTTGGCGAGCCGTCGAGTACGGACTCGATCAAAACCGCAATGAACAATTGCTCCATCAAGATGGCATTGAAAGAAAGGAAGATGAATAATGTCAGAAGTTCCTGTATTAGGTGAATACGAATACGGTTTTAAAGACGATGCTAAAATCCTCTTTTCGACTGGAAAAGGACTTAATGAGCAAGTCATCCGTACGATTTCAAAAGAAAAAGATGAACCCGAGTGGATGCTTGACTTCCGGTTAAAAGCTTATGAAACTTTCCGCAATAAAAAAGTCTCTACCTGGGGCGTTGATTTATCTGATTTAAATTTCGACGATTATATCTACTATCTAAAAGCAACCGACCAACCTGTTCGTACGTGGGATGAGGTGCCAGACAAAATTAAAGAAACTTTTGAACGTCTAGGTGTGCCAGAAGCCGAACGGGCTTTCTTAGCTGGAACCAGTGTTCAGTATGAATCAGAAACCGTATATTCGCGAATGAAAGACGAAGTGGATAAATTAGGCATAATCTTTACCGATACCGACTCTGCTTTAAAAGACCATCCCGAACTTTTTAGAGAACATTTTGCCTCAGTCATTCATCCCAATGAAAACTTTCAAACAGCCTTAAACTCAGCTTGTTGGAGTGGTGGATCTTTTATCTATATTCCTAAAGGGGTTAAAGTTGATATGCCACTTCAAGCCTATTTCCGTTTAAACAATTCGAGTGTGGCACAATTTGAACGCACCTTAATTATTGTGGATGAAGGGGCGAGCGTGCATTATGTGGAAGGCTGTACTGCTCCAACTTATTCCGCCACTTCCATGCATACTGGGGTGGTGGAAATCGTAGTTAAGAAAAATGCTACTTGCCGGTATACGACCATCCAAAACTGGTCTAACAACGTTTATAACTTAGTTACCCAACGGGGAACCGTTGCAGAAGGTGGCACCTTGGAATGGGTGGACGGCAACTTAGGCTCTTATAAGACCATGAAGTACCCTTCATGTCGTTTAAATGGAGAGGGTGCAAGAGGTACTGTTTTATCGATTGCCTTTGCCGGCGAGGGACAACATCAACATTCTGGAGCTAAAATCTATCACAATGCTCCAAACACTTCCTCAACCATTGTTTCCAAATCGATTGCTAAAGATGGGGGAAATGTCGATTATATGGGGCAGTTGTACTTTGGGCCTGAAGCTGATGGAGCTAAATCCCACGTAGAGTGCGATACTATTATTATGGATGAAAAATCAAAATCAGATACCATCCCTTTCAATGAAGTACATAACTCGAATGTTTCACTTGAGCACGAAGCCAAGGTATCACGTATTTCTGAAGAACAGCTCTTTTACTTAATGAGTCGTGGTATTAGCGAAGAAAAAGCGACTGAAATGATCATCATGGGCTTTGTCGAACCTTTTGCCAAGGAATTGCCATTGGAATATGCTGTCGAGTTGAATCGTCTGATTGCTTATGAGATGGAAGGTAGCGTGGGTTAAATCTCTATTAAATGATTTAAATTGTTATTTATTTTAAATAAGTGTTGACAATTCATCAAATAAGGAACATACTGTGTCTTGTAATAAAGAAATAAGTTCATTAAGACATTTTCATTCAACCATGTAAAATCTTCTTTTTAATTATTTAGTTATTGCAATACAAAGTGCTTAAGAGGCACACAGGAGGATTTACATTATGAACACAGGTACAGTAAAATGGTTTAATGCAGATAAAGGTTTTGGTTTCATCGAAGGTCAAGACGGAAATGATGTTTTTGCACATTTCTCTAACATTCAAGGTGATGGCTTTAAATCTTTAGACGAAGGTCAAACAGTAACATATGACGTAGAAGCTGGCCCACGTGGCAACCAAGCTACTAATATTGTTAAACTATAATTAACCTTATCAAAGGCATCCCTTAGTGGATGCCCCAGATTGAAGACAAACCCTGCTTGAGTTAATCTCAAATAAGGGTTTGTCTTTGTTTGGCTCTATGTCAAATAGGGTTGATGGAAGAATTTTTCTTCCATCAACCCTATTTATTATAGAACCATTATTATACATAAAAAAGCCCTCTAAACCACTAAGAAATAGTGATTTAGAGGGCTTTGTCTACAGTCTGATTCCTTCTGTTTACCCAGAAGGAATTTTTAGCTAGAACTTAAATTAATTCTAAAGCTCTCTCAACATAGTTGGTTATAATGCGATCCACACCCGCATCAATCATCATCTGGATATGATCAGCTTCATTGACTGTGTAAGTGTTAATTTCGACTCCCTGACGATGACATTCTTCAATATCTTCTAAGTCTAAAGTCACAAAAGCAGGATGATAATGACCGACACCATGCTCTTTACAATATTTACCAGGGTTTAATTGACCCGACGCCGTTAAAAAACCGTATTCAATTTTACTATCCCCTGCTAGGCGCATAAAATCACGCACACTGTGGTGATTAAAAGATGAAATCAAAACACGATCTTCTAATTTAAATTCCCTGATTAATTCTAAAACTTTAGCATTAAGACCCTCATAGCGAAAAATGTTAGTTTTCAACTCGATATTAACTTTAATATCTAGAGGCTGCATCCATTCAAAAAATTCGCGCAAAGTCGGAATTTGAATGTCTCTTGCGGACTTAACTTGTGTTTCTTTGAAGTTAGCATAATAGTTATACTGACGTAATTCAATTAAGGTCATATCTTTTACATAGCCACTACCTGTTGAAGTGCGATCAATCGCTTCATCATGAATGATGACTACCTCTTGGTCTTTGGTTAAATGGACATCTAACTCAATACCTTCAATCGGAAATTTTGCCGCCTCTTTGAAAGCTAACATGGTGTTTTCAGGATATATTCCAGAATAACCGCGATGTGCAATAATTTTTACCATTATTTATCAAAATCCTCTCCCACTATTCGATTGAGTATCGATGCTTCTGTTTTCTGATCAAACAACATGATTTTATTCAAGTCCAACTGAACTTGAACTTCTTCACCAATTTTAACAGGACGTGCCGGTGAAAAACGAGCCACCAACTCCCGACTAGAAGTAGGATGATCAAAATAAACAAAAGTGTCAGAGCCTACTTGCTCAACATTTTTAGCGATAACATTCAAACCTGAGGTGTTTAAACCCTCGGCCTTATGGTGCATGTCCTCCGGGCGAATGCCAATATAAACTTCCTGGTCTTCTACTTCAACAAGCAACTGATCTTTAACTTCTTCAGCGAGCTCAAACGATTGATCAGCAATTTTGAGGTTTACTTTCCCATCTTTAATGACTAATCTACCATTGAACATATTAATCATGGGTGACCCAATAAATTCAGCAACAAACTTATTACATGGATTATAATACAAATTGGCCGGTGTGTCATATTGTTCGATACTTCCAGCATTCATCACAGCTATTCGCGTTCCCATTGTCATGGCTTCTGTTTGGTCATGGGTAACATAAACAAAGGTCGTTCCTAATTCACGATGCAACTGGGTAATTTCAGACCGCATCGATACCCGTAATTTAGCGTCTAAGTTGGATAGAGGCTCATCTAATAGAAAAACCTTAGGATTTCGCACCATAGCTCGACCTAAAGCCACTCTTTGACGTTGTCCCCCTGATAAAGCGCCTGGTTTCTTGTCAAGTAGTTCCGTTAACTGAAGCGCTTTAGCAACTTGCTCTACGCGTAATTGACGATCCTTTTTACTGATTCCATTCATCTTCATTGAAAATCCCATATTATCACGAACATTCATATGTGGATAAAGCGCGTAAGTTTGGAAAACCATGGCAATGTCACGATCTTTTGGCTGTAAGTTATTAACCCTTAAATCACCAATCCAGAGTTCTCCTTCTGAAATACTCTCTAAACCAGCAATCATACGTAAAGTTGTTGACTTGCCACAGCCAGAAGGACCTACTAATACGATGAACTCTTTATCTTCAATTTCCAAATCAATATTTTTGACTGCTTTAAAGCCATCATCATAGATTTTAGCAACTTTTCTTAAACTTAATTTCGCCATAAATATTCTCTCCTTATCCTTTCACTGCTCCGGCCGTAAGTCCCTTTACCATATTCCTTGATCCAACAATAAAAATAAGCAGACTTGGAACCATACAGATCATAACCCCTGCTACCATTAAAACCAGTGACTGTGAATCCACCGAATTCAGCATGCTAATACCTATCTGAACGGTACGATTCTGATCATTATTTGTCACTAGTAAAGGCCACATATACATATTCCATCCCGATAAGAATGATTGAACAGACATAGCTCCTAAGGTTGGTTTAATCAAAGGCATCAAAATGGTTAAAACAAATCTGAAATCTGTACAACCATCTACCTTAGCAGCTTCATACACTTCATAAGGAAAGCTCTGCAAGGCTTGAACGCATAAGAAGATATTAAAGGCTGAAATAATAAAGGGTATGATTAACACGTAGAGGGAATCATTCCAACCCCAAGATGAAATCATTAAGAATTGCGAAATAATAACGGCTTCGCCTGGAATCATCATTGTCGATAGGATCAATGCATATAACAGCCCTTTACCTCTGAAGTTCAAAAAGCGAAAGGCGAAAGCAGCTAAGACAGAAGTTATTAACTGACTAAGAGTGATGGCTACTGCAACAATCATTGAATTTCTTATATAAATTCCTATCGGTGCTATTTTAAAAACATCAAGAAAGTTAGTTAATGTAGGATTTTTAGGAAACCAAACACTTTCTGGATCGTATAACTCTCCAGAAGGTTTAACGGACATCATTAGCCCGTACAATAAAGGCGAAAGAACAATCAGTAACATAACTATATTTAAAAGCAATCGTACAATACTCCATACAGTGATTGATTCGCGTCTTTTTTTAATTTTATTGTCCTTATTTTCTTTAATAAGTTCTGCCATTATGCACTCTCCTTTCCACGGATTTTAAACATGATAATGGTCAAGATCATAACGATTAAAAATAAAACAACTGACTCGGCTGAAGCATAGCCATAGCGATAATTCATAAAGGCATTTCGATAAATATCATAAACAATCACATTCGTTGCTTGACCTGGCCCACCCTTGGTTAAAATATTTATCTGTCCAAACCCTTGGAAAGCGTTAATAACGTTGGTTACAACCACGAAAAAAAGGGTTGGCTTCAATGATGGAATGGTTATATAAATAAATTTCTTAATCCCGTTTGCCCCATCAATCGAAGCTGATTCATAAAGAGAATCGTCAATGCTGGCTAAGCCAGATGAGAAATACAAAAAATTCATCCCTGAATTCAACCAGCCGGTCAAAATACCCACAACTAATAAGGCACTGCTTGGTTGAGAGAGATAATTAATATAAGTTCCCAAAATCCGGTTCACAATCCCAACCGTTGGATTTAACATCACTTGAAAAATCATGGCCATTCCAGCAGACGCAATTGCCATTGGCATAGCGTATGAAGTTGAAAAAATTTTAATTCCTGGGAATGTTTTTTGACATAAAAGTGCTGTAATAAAGCCTAATACAACGCCTACAAAAACAACTATAACAACAAATTTAAAAGATACTAAAACACTGTTCCAAAAGCTTTCACTTGCAAAAAGTTCTGTATAATTCCCCAAACCAAGATATTCTGCATTTTGTCCTAAATTATTGGTCAAAAATAAACTCCGATAAATGGTCTGAAAAAATGGCCAGAACATAAATATAGATAAGATTGTCATCGCTGGGAGTAAATAGCCATATCCTTTTACTTTTTCCCAAGTACTTCTCTTTGACTCGATGATTACAATTTCTTCCATCTTTCCACCTCTTCCCATCAAAAATCTTCCACATAAAAAATCGAGAGAACACCAATAATGAAGCTCCCTCGATTATCTATACATTTAATTCATTAAATTATTGGTTGGCTTGATTGTAGTTTTCAATCGCTTTATTGATTTGATCTGCCATAGCTTGTGCAGCTGATTTAGGATCTGTTTCACCATTAATAACTTTTTCAAGTTCATTTTCAAAAACTTGACGCGCTTCTTGAGCAACACCTGCTAAAGCCCCTTGATCATCTGCGGTCGAATCATGCAGCTGATCAATCGCTGTTTGGAATTGCGGGAATGCTTCTAAATTGTCTTTAAAGTTTTGCTCCTCGTGGGCCGCTAGGTTAACTGGGAAATATCCTGTATCAACATTCCATTGTGCTTGTGAGGCAGGAGATACTAAGAATTGAATAAAGTCCCAAGCTGCATCTTTTTTAGCCTCATCATCTGATTCAATCATCCAAAGAGAAGCGCCTCCAATGGATACGCCACCCTTATCTTCTGAGTCGATACCAGGATAATAAGCCGTACCAATTTCAAAACGCCCATCTACTTCAGTTAACAATTGACGTAAACTTGCAGTGGAACCAAAAGTAATAGCTGATTGCCCTGCAATAAATTCTGGATGTCCACCCTCACGACCTACGTTAGGCATAACACCCGCATCCACACCTTTTTTCCACATAGTTAAAATCTTTTCCATACCTCCATTTTCAATAAAGGCCACTGATTCAGGTGCTCCACCGCGTCCGTTAGCATGGTCAAAGATTTCTTTTTCCATTTTGTTAAACCATTGATCAATCCACCAACCATAGATTCCGATAGATGCTGGCATAGCGGCACCAGCTTCTTGTAATTTGGGTCCAATTTCAATTAAGTCTTCTAAGGTTGTTGGAACTTCTACGCCAGCTTTATCAAAAATATCTTTATTATAGTACATTAAAGGGGTCGAATTATTAAAAGGCATCGAGTGTAATCGATCCTCAATAGTGAAATAAGCCAATAAATTAGGCTCCAATAAATCTAAATCAAAATCTGTCTTATCTACATAATCTTGAATTGGAACCGTTAAACCTGAATCAATCATAAAGGTTGTTCCAACTTCAAATACTTGAACCACATCTGCACCCACTTCTGATCCTGAAGCAGAAGAACGTAATTTGGTTAATGTTTCGTCATAAGACCCTTGATACTGTGCATCAACTTCCACCGCATCTTGAGATTCATTATATTGATCTACTAGTTTTTGTAAAGCTTCTCCAACAGAGCCTCCCATTCCATGCCAGAATGATAATTTAACTGGCTCTGCAGCTTGAACAGTTTGACTTAAAGGTAATACACTCGCTACTGACATTGAAGCTGATAGTAATCCCACCATCAATTTCTTAATTACTTTTTTCATGGTGCTTCCTCCTTTGTTATCGATCCTTTTAAAGTGACCGTTGACAAAAATATAGCATGCTAGTATTAACTTTAAGTAAATTCATTGTAAATATTTTGTAAATTTACATGCAATTTTTTTCAGAAAATAAAAAAACACCTTTATAAGGTGGAAAATTACATTAAATCAAAAACGATTTTCAAGGCGCCTATAATACTAAATATACTAAAGGTAATTTCCCCCCATGCACCCATGTAGGTATGTCGCTTAGTTTCTTATGCAAAATACCCCTACAAACATTCGATATATCTTTATATTGATTAGCAAATTAATAAGTATTAATTTATGTATACTCAATATCTTCAACCTTTGCAACAAGTTTAAACTATATAATAATCTGTTTTTTTAATCAACATTAACTATATTATTAGCTTGTCTCTTAAAAGTAAAAAAACACTCACCATGGTATGTAATCTCAATTATATAATCTTCTAGGAGTACTCTCTTTTAGATATAGATCCCCTCAGAAGCTTATAAAATAGACGATCAAGACAAAAAGTCGCATGAGTCACTTTCACACATTTACAACAATGTGACAGCGCTTAGATTATGTGTTGTTATGATAGCTTTTGATGACCTCATAAAAATATTCAAGAATATAAGAAGTTATCTTTTTGCTACCCTTTAAGTTTAAAAAATACTGTAAAAGCCTATCTAATAAGGAAATTAGACAAAATAAAATAGGCACATGACTTCATCACTTATAGCTGCTACCTTCCGGTCCTGACTCGGTTCGTGAATCCATCATTGCCTTTTTATAGTATAGCATGAATGGCTCCTTTTGTAAAATTCATGTTTTAGAGCTAAGGTTCATCTCTTGCCTGTGTATAAAGTTGTGCATAAGTCGTCTTTTGCACAACTTTTCTGTGGATATCCTCCTATTTCGCCTTGTCTTTCTTCTTTGCTTTTTTCTTCTGTCGCAGTTGTCTAAAGAAATTAGACATCATCTGGCTACATTCTTCTTTTAAAACCCCCTCAATAACTTCCACTTGATGATTAAAGCGTTCCTCTTGTAATAAATTCATTAAGCTGCCACTGCAACCCCCTTTAGGATCTCTG
Source organism: Facklamia sp. P12950 (assembly GCF_050409465.1). NCBI lineage: Bacteria > Bacillati > Bacillota > Bacilli > Lactobacillales > Aerococcaceae > Facklamia > Facklamia sp. P12950. The sequence continues at coordinate 106,315 of NZ_JBNUPK010000003.1, read as the reverse complement.
GTAGCAAAAATTACTTGTTCAAGTCTCGCTAACACAGATGCTCCAGCACACATTGGACAAGGTTCTAAAGTTACATACAATTTAGCCCCTTGAAGCCGCCATGCTTGTAGCCTTTCATTAGCTTGATTTATCGCTAATATTTCAGCGTGACCTGTAGCTTGGTGCTGACTTTCTCTAACATTAAAGCCTCTTCCAATTATTTCATCATTGTATACAACGACAGCTCCAATCGGCACCTCACCAATTGCTTCAGCTTTTTTTGCTTCCTTAATTGCTTCAAGCATCCATTTTTTATGCTGGACCTGTTGATTTGAATCCAACTCTTTAAATAATAAATTCTCCATTCACTGACTCCTATTTAAATAAAAGTATTTCAAATTAAAAAGCAACCTCCATCTATAGGTTGCTTTTGACTATATATCTGTAATTATTAAAACAGATTATGCATTTTTTCACCAGCATCATCAGCTAGTTCTTTAGCACGGTTAATAATCTGAATAAAACCTTCACTCATTTGAGACTGAGTGGCCTTAGTCTTATTAGCAATACCTACTAAAGTATTTACTTCTTCATCAGAAAGGTCATTTACGATATTCACTAAATGATCGGAGCCTTTTAATTGATGCTTAACATAAGCTTTGACTTTCTCACGGTTAATCATGCCTCTTACACGTTCATTAGCATCATCATCTAAATATGCATAAAGAATAACGCCTGTAACGGCTGCAACAATTGCTGTACCAGCGATGATATTGGTCAATCTGTTCTTTTTATTTAACATAATATATTCCACCTCTTTATTAATTTCTTTTTACTTCATATAAACCTTATCACTAAACGTACAAAATAGATAGTAAAATGCTTTCAGCTTTTGATAGACTATCAATTATTATAATCAAAAAATAGTAGCTGAATAAGCTAGGCTTACTCGGCTACTATTCTAGATAAGATCATCGATTTTTCCAGCTATTTTGATCGGTTGTTAATCCGAATGGATCCTGAGCGACCACCAATTGTTATTTTATCTCCTAAAGCAATATCTCCATTCAAGAGCATCTCACTTAATTCATCTTCAATTTGTTTTTGAATAGCTCGGCGGATTGGACGCGCTCCATATTCTGGATCAAATCCTGCTTCCGCTATAATATCGATTGCTGTATCAGTTATACGCGCATTAATTTCTAATTCATCTAATCGTTTAACAATCTCATTGGTTTGAAGTTTAACAATTTCTTTAATATGTTCTTTATCCAATGAGTGAAAGACAATCGTTTCGTCGATACGGTTTAAAAATTCTGGACGGAAAGCACGTTTTAACTCTTCTAAGATACGCTTTTCCATCGCTTTAAAGTCATCAGCAAAGCTAACCGCGCTGAAGCCAACTGACTTCTCGTCGCGAAGAGCAGTAGCACCGATATTAGATGTCATGATAATAATTGTATTTCTAAAGTCGACCCGACGACCCTTACCATCTGTTAAATGACCGTCATCAAAAACCTGTAATAAGATATTAAAGACATCTGGATGCGCCTTCTCAATTTCATCTAGTAGAATCACTGAATATGGTTTTTGGCGAACTTTTTCAGTTAATTGTCCAGACTCGTCATAACCGACATATCCTGGAGGAGAACCGACTAAACGAGAAACGGCGTGTTTTTCCATATACTCAGACATATCAACACGAATCATATTATCTTGTGAACCAAACATGGAGTTAGCTAAGGTTTTGGCTAATTCTGTTTTTCCAACACCAGTCGGTCCTAAGAATAAGAAGGAGCCAATTGGTCTTTGTGGACTCTTCAAGCCTGAACGAGCACGCCGAATAGCACGCGCTACTGAAGAAACGGCTGAATCTTGTCCTATTACGCGTTCATGCAACTCAGCTTCTAAATGAACTAAACGTTTAGCTTCCGCTACATCCATTTGATAGATTGGCACACCTGTTGCCAGTGCTGTTACTTCAGCTACATGTTCAGCGGTTACTTTTGGATAACTTAATTCTTTTTGTTCATTTTTTTTCTTGGCTTTTTTGTTAGCCTTCTCAATAACTTTTTCTAAATCTTGCTCTTCTTTTCGAATATCGGCAGCTAATTCAAAATTGCGGTCGAGAATGGCTTGTTCTTTACGATTCGCTAGGTTTTTTTGTTGCAATTCTAGCTCTGCTAAATTATCAGTTTGCTTGCCTTCTTCGATTCTTACTTTAGCCGATGCTTCATCGATTAAATCAACCGCCTTATCAGGCAACTTACGCTCATTCATATAGCGTGAGGACAATTTGACTGCCGCTTCAATCGCTTCGTCACTTATCTCCACATGATGATGCTGTTCATATTTAGACCTTAGTCCAGTTATAATTTGAATAGACTCAGCTTGAGAAGGCTCTTCAATCACAATTTTAGAAAAACGACGTTCTAAGGCAGAGTCTTTTTCAATATGCTTTTGATATTCATCGAAGGTTGTAGCTCCCACTGTTTGAATTTCTCCCCTTGCTAAAGCCGGTTTAAGAATGTTGGCAGCATCAATTGCTCCTTCGGCTCCTCCAGCTCCAATAAGTGTGTGGAGTTCATCTATAAAGAGAATTACTTTACCATCTTGAGATATTTCTTCGATTATCTTCTTCATTCGTTCTTCAAATTCGCCTCGATATTTAGTCCCAGCAACTAAAGCAGCTGTATCTAACATCATTAGACGTTTCTCAGCAATTTCACTTGGTACTTTCCCTGTCACCATTGCTTGAGCCAACCCTTCAGCAATCGCTGTTTTTCCAACGCCCGGTTCTCCTACAAGAACAGGGTTGTTTTTCGTTCTGCGAGAAATAATTTGAATCATACGACGAATTTCTTTTTCGCGACCGATAACCGGATCTAATTTACCTTCGCGTGCCAATTGTGTTAGATCTCTTGAAACTCCATCCAAAGTAGCAGTATTAGATTGAGTATTCGTGTTTTGTTGACGTCGCCCTCTTTTACTTTGACTATCTGAACGCTTCTGCTGATTAATTCCAATTTCCTCGAATATTCCTTTACGTAATTCTGCCAGATTAATTCCTATATTTTTCAATAATACCGTAGCGAGTATTTCTTCTTTCAGTAAGCCTAAAAGTAAATGCTCTGTCCCTACTTTTGGAGCGCCAAGACGTTTAGCATCACTAGAGGCATTCATTATTACTTTTTTGGCGCGTGGGGAATAAGGAATGACCACTTCACCACGTCTACCTGCTTTTAAGCTTTTTCCATGAATCATTTCTAATTCATCTACAAGCACAGCATATTCTGCCCCATAATCTCTTAAGACTTTACCGGCAATTCCATTTTCTTCACGAGCTAATCCTAACAAAATATGTTCCGTACCAACTGCTTGATGGTGGAAAACATAGGCATGCTCGGCTGCAAACATCATAGCCTGGCGTGCACTTTCTGTAAATAATTCTTCAAACATTTATTTCACCTCTATTTAATAATCCTCGACTGAGAGCTAACTAGTTAATTCATAGCGTAATTGATGGAGAAAAGTTTTTAACAACATGGCTCGAGCCACTTGATCTTGATTTGAAATCGCATGAAGGACAGATTTTTCAATCACTGATAAAATAAGTCTTCCTTCCCTTTGTGTGATTATTTCTCTTTCAATCAACGTTTCAATAATATTCACACCATTTCGATATGAAATTTGATTGCCAATTAATTCTAACATTGAAGCAACTTCATCTGCATCCGAGGTCAATTGAGTTTTTAAAATACGGATATAACCGCCGCCCCCTCGTTTACTTTCAACCAGATAACCATGCTCTTGAGTAAATCGTGTATTAATAACATAGTTGATCTGTGAAGGGACACAGTCAAATTGATCAGCAATATCGCTGCGCTTTATCTCTACATGTTCTGCGTTTTGCAAGAAGGATTTAAGATAAGCTTCAATTATATCGGACATATTTTTTCTGGACAAATTCAACCCTCCTTCAAGCTAATTTTGTTTAACATTGACTTTCTTTGACCATTATACACAATCTTTTTATTTTTGAAAAGCTATTTGTTTGGACTTGTCTCTTAATCACGATTAAGTAGTCATAGGTATAATTTCATTCAATGTTTGTGTTTTTAAGATTGAAATTTTGTTTTTTAGCAAGTATACTAAACTACAGAACTTAATAAACACAATATATTGGGCTTTATTTTATCTTTATATCCTATATATTGTGTTTCTTACTATGTTTGTTAGAATATTCAAAATGTATCGAAGATCTTAATAGAGAGGCTGAACTGATTATGGAAACGAATACTTTAATTCCAAAGACTGTCGAATGGAACCGTCAAGATCTTAATGAGGCTATCAAACATTTCCCTCAAGTAACTCCTGTTACATCGGAAATGAAAATCACTCACTCTGGTGTCTCACGAATGGTTATGTTAGACAGGTATTCTTTTAAAGACACCGCTAAGAAAACTCTAAAAGCTGGCGATTTAGTAGTCTTAACTGTAAAGCCTGATCCATCCTATCCTGCAAGAGGTATTGGTATTGTGCAAGAACTTGATTGGGAAAAAGGTCAAGCTCTTGTTTTATTAGAAGAAGAATACCGTGGTAATCTTGAAAACGAAAAAGAGCGCCTTAGTGGCTTAATCTTGCGAAGCATTGACAGTTTAGATAAGCCTTTAGAAATATATTATGAACAAATCGCCCACCGTAATGCAGTCGGTTTAGCTGAAATTGAAAGTACAAAAGAAAAACAAGAAAGCTCTTTTGAAGCTTTTTATAATCAGCTTTCTAATTTAAACTTTGTCCCGGCTGGTCGTGTCCTATATGGAGCAGGCTCACAAACGGATGTTACTTATTTTAATTGCTACGTTATGCCGTTTGTCCCTGATTCTCGCGAGGGAATCGCTGAACACCGCAAAGAAGTAATGGAAATCATGTCGCGCGGTGGCGGTGTAGGAACTAACGGCTCCACTCTAAGACCTCGAAATACTCTGGCAAGAGGAGTAAACGGTAAGTCCTCGGGTTCTGTTTCTTGGTTAAACGATATTGCTCAATTAACTCACCTTGTTGAGCAAGGTGGCTCGCGCCGGGGTGCACAAATGATTATGTTAGCAGATTGGCATCCAGATATTATTGAATTTATCATTTCTAAAATGCAAAACCCCCGCGTTCTACGTTATTTAATTGAACAAACAGAAGATGAATTAATTCAAAAGCTAGCACAGGAAAAACTTAAATTTGTTCCACTCACTCCTAATGACCAAGTAATGCATGAAACAATTGCTTCCTATCAAAATAAAGAGGATTTTGGTGGCTTTAATGTAGATATCATTGAGCATTCTAGAGCTGTTTTACGTGATAAGGGTGCTTATGAAGTCCACAATGAAGACTTTTTAACAGGAGCAAATATCTCAGTAACTATCACTTCGGAATTTATGGAAGCGGTAGAGCAAAACCTAGATTGGGACTTACGTTTCCCTGATGTCGAACATTATAATAAAGAAGAAATGCATGCTTATAATACTCAATGGCATCAAGTAGGAGATGTACGTGATTGGGAAGAGATGGGTTATGCAGTCAGAACATACCGAAGTATTCCCGCTCGTGAACTATGGAAATTGATTAATATTTGTGCCACCTATTCAGCAGAGCCTGGTATTTTCTTTATTGATAATGCTAATAAGGATACCAATGCTAAAGCCTATGGCCAAAAAGTCGTAGCCACTAACCCTTGTGGTGAGCAACCTTTAGCTCCATATTCTGTATGTAATTTAGCAGCTATAAACTTAGCAAATATGGCTAATAAAGATGAACACACGGTTAATTTTGAAAAATTGAAAGAAACGGTTCGTGTTGGTGTGCGTATGCAAGATAACGTTATCGATGCTACCCCTTATTTCTTAGCAGCCAATCGTCATCAAGCTTTAGGAGAGCGCCGAATCGGTTTAGGTGTTATGGGGCTAGCTGACTTATTGATCTATACTAATCAACGTTATGGTTCTGCTTCAGGTAATCAATTGATTGATAAAGTCTTCCAAACGATTGCGATCACTGCTTATGAAACTTCGATTGAATTAGCCAAAGAAAAGGGAAGTTTCCCATTCCTAATAGGTTCAACCGATGAAGAAACGAAACAATTGCGTCAAAACTTTATTTCAACAGGTTATATGCAGAAATTACCTAAGCACATTCATCAGGGTATTTTAGAACATGGCATTAGAAACTCTCACTTACTAACAGTCGCTCCTACTGGATCAACCGGTACGATGGTTGGAGTAGCTACGGGTCTTGAGCCTTATTTTGCCTTTAAATATTATCGCTCTGGACGTTTAGGTAAGTTTATTGAAGTAAACGCTGGAATTGTTCAAGAATATTTAGAGCGTCATCCAGAAGCAGATGCTGATCACTTACCAGAAACTTTTGTTTCAGCCATGGAATTAAAGCCAGAAGAACACGTCGATGTTCAAACAACTATCCAGCGATGGGTAGACTCATCCATCTCTAAAACAGTGAATGCCCCCAAAGGTTATACTGTTCAACAAGTCGAAGAAATATATGAACGTTTATACAGTGGGGGAGCTAAAGGCGGAACCGTTTATGTTGATGGTTCAAGAGATTCTCAAGTTCTTACTCTCAAAGCAGAGGAAAATGAAAAAGATCAAAATATTGCTCTTTTTGAGGTTGAAGATCAAGAAATACGTGTTGTCGATGAAGTTGAAGAATTGCGTCAGTTAGTTGATTTAGCTGAGAAAGATCATTATACCCAAAGCGGTCATACTGATGATGTGGTCTACGGTTCAGAAGTAGGAGATACTTGTCCAATTTGTCGTAAAGGAATCGTTGAAGATATTGGGGGTTGTAACACTTGTACAAATTGTAATGCTCAGTTACGATGTGGTCTCTAAGTATTTAAATTTGCTTGCACAAATGTAATCTCTAATTGATAAACCTTATCTTAATCTTGAGATAAGGTTTATCAATTTCTCTTTTAATCGACCCCCCAATCTTATTTTGTGAGTTTTTCACTTATCTATGTTATATTAAAGAAAAATTAAAAAGGAGCGGCTTATGAAAAATAAACTATTCAAATTTATAACGATTTCTATCGCAGTTACTGGTCTTCTCATAGGAAATCTTGCGCCGATATCAGCTCAAGAAATAGATCCCAATGTCGAACAAAAATTATCTATTATGTCGATTGGAGAACTAGCAACTCTAGACGCTATGCTTTATAATGATACCCCATCTTCAGATATGATCGGACAAATTTTTGAAGGACTTTACCGTGTTTCAACTGGTAGTGAAGTCGAATTGGGGCAAGCTGAAAATGTCGATATCTCTGAAGACGGTTTAACCTATACTTTCACCTTAAGAGATGGTTTAACTTGGTCTAATGGTGACCCTGTTACAGCTAACGATTATGTCTTTACTTATCAAAGATTAGTCGATCCGAATAACGCCAATACCTCTTCTTCTGTTGAAGTGTTTAAAAACGCTAGCAAAGTTCGTAATGGTGAAGCTGAACTTTCTGATTTAGGAGTGACTGCTCCTGATGAGAAAACTTTGGTAATTGAGTTAGAATATCCAGCTCCATATCTACCAAAATTACTCACAGGTTCTCGTTTTATGCCAGTTAACCAAAAGGTTGTTGAAGAAAAAGGTCAAGCTTATGGAACAAGCGCAGACAGTATTGCTATGAATGGTCCTTTCCTCATTGAAGGATGGGAAGGAACCAGTTTAGAATGGAAATTGATTAAAAACCCAAATTACTGGGATGCTGAAAAGGTCTTTTTAGAAGAAGTCCTAGTGTCTGTTGTTAAGGAAACAGGAACCGGAGCTGACTTATTTGACGCCGGCGAACTAGACTATACTATCTTGAATGATCAATTTGTAGGACAATACAATGGCGCTGATTTCTTCAACCAGATTCCTAAAGCAACTGTCGGACACCTACAGTTCAATGCCACCAAAGAACCAACCAATAATATTGCTTTGCGTAGGGCCATTATTCAAGCGATTGATAAAGACACTTATACCCAGTCAGTCATTCAAGATGGGTCAACTTCTTTAAACGGTTTCGTTCCTTCAGGATTTGATGTAAATGATGAAGGCGTGGATTACCGTGAAGAAGCGGGTGAAATGCTTACATTCGATATTGAGGCAGCTCAAAAAGATTGGGAAACAGCTCAAAAAGAATTAGGACAAGATAATATTGAGTTACAATTACTAATTTCTGACTCAGATTTAGCTAGTCGTACAGCTGAGTATATTCAAGCTCAATTAATGCAAAATCTTCCCGGATTAACGATTACAATTCGTTCTGTCCCTCTACAAAATCGTTTAGAATTACAAAGATCACTTGATTTCGATATCTTCTATGGAACTTGGGCTCCAGACTATCAAGATGCGATCAACTTTGTAGAACAAATGGAATCAGACGGAGGCATCAACTTTGGTCAATACTCCAATGAGAAAGTGGATCAATTAATTGATCAAGCCAGAAACGAGTTTGCCAATGACCCAGAAAAACGTCGACAAGCTCTTATTGAAGCAGAAAAGATTGCCGTCGCTGATGAAGCTTCTCAGTCTTCATTCTATCAAGCATCTACTACCTACTTATTGGATACTAGCGTAAAAGGCTTCGAAGTTTTACCATTTGGTCGAACAATCAATTTAAGAACTGCATATCGAACTGCAGAGTAAATCTATAATAAATGAAACTCTAAACTTTCTTTATTAAAATAATTAGGCTACCTAGCAGTGGAAGATCCACTACCAGGTAGCCTAATTTTCGGTATTTATCATCCTTTCAATAGATACCAACCTGCTCAACTTCCGTTAGGAATCTCTTTTTTAAGAATAGCTAATATTATCTAACATACCATGTGATTGAATCACAAGCATCTCTCTTGGCTCAAGTTTTACCACAAATAATGCCTGCTTCCCTTCAATTTCAGCTTTAGGATATTCTCCTTCTTGCTAAAGTATTACGTTCAAAGTCGTCAAAGGTCACTAACTTATCCGATTGTTTAATAGCTTCTACTCAACGAATTCTAGCTATCGGATATCTGTTCTATCTAAATCTTTGAGACAAATCGCTTTCTTAATATCACCCATGTGTCACTCCCTTAAAATTAATCATTCTTTAATTATTTATGGTTCGAATAACAAATTTATTTAGTTTAAAAGCTTTAATTATTATTGGACTTTATCCATTTATCAAGTATTATACAAGCTAGATCATTAAACAGCCATGTAGTATTATTAGCTAGAACTATTAATAGTCTGCCAATATTCTACTAAAGCTTTAAAATTTAATGGCTTTCCATTATAAATTTTTGACTCTATCAGCTCATGAAGTGGATAATTCTTACTTAATTGTATTAAAATAAAAGATAATATAAGCAATAATGGCATGATTGACACAAAAGGGTTTATACTGTTTAACTTTAAAATACGAAAGGTGGATAACCATGAATTCCTACACAAAATTTATAATCCGGCGTGTTTTTTATATGTTAATTACGCTTTGGATTATTATTTCCGTTACCTTTTTCCTCTTACAGTTCTTACCTGGTTCCCCTTTTGCCAATCAAGATCTTTTAACCGAGACCCAACTTCAACTTTTAAATGAAAAATATGGTCTCAACCAACCTTTACTTGTTCGCTATTTTTCCTACTTAGCAAATATATTAAAAGGGGATTTAGGGGTGTCCTTTCAATATAATAACTTACCTGTTACTAAAATTATTTTAGATCGAGCCGGCCCCTCTATGATTTTAGGAGCTCAAGCCATGGGTTTTGGTGTGGTAATTGGAACTATCTTAGGAATGATTGCAGCTGTTAAACAAAACACTTGGATCGATACCTTCACCTCCGTTTTTGCTATTGGCGGAAGATCTGTTCCCAACTTTGTTTATGCTGTGGTCCTTCAATTTCTGTTTGCTGTTTGGCTAGATTGGCTACCAATTGCTTTCTGGCGTGACGGCTATGCCTCAACTATTCTTCCAAGTCTTGCTTTAGCCATTTCACCTATGGCAGAGTCTGCGCGTTTCGTTCGAACTGAGATGATTGAAGTGCTTCACTCTGACTATATTGAATTAGCAACCGCTAAAGGCTTTTCAAAATTTTATATAGTTACTAAGCATGCGCTGCGTAATGCGATTATACCTCTATTAACAATAGTAGGACCCATGACAGCAGCTGCCATGACCGGCTCACTGGTAATTGAACAAATTTTTTCAATTCCTGGAATTGGTGAGCAGTTTACCAAGTCAATTTTAGTGAATGACTACCCAACCATTATGGGAATTACAATTATGTATTCTGTCTTATTAGTTGTTATTATTTTAATCGTCGATATTCTATACGGCTTTATAGATCCTAGAATGCGACAAGTTGAAGGAGGTGGCTAGATGCCAATCGAAAATTCTTTAAATACGGCGAATAATGCTTCAACAAAACACACAGCGGATATAGATCCAAAGCTCTTTCAACCAAAAATTTCTATCCAAAGTGAAGACAACGAAAAAATTGAAGCCCCTTCACTGAACTTTCTACAAGATTCATGGCGGAGATTAAAAAAGAATAAAGGTGCTATGATTTCACTCTTTTTCGTTATTTTAATTCTACTTCTTGCTATTTTAGCCCCATGGATTGCACCCGCTTCACCGTTCCAACAAAATCCAGCTCAAGCAAACCTCCCTCCTAAAATACCAGGTTTAGAAGATTTTTCATGGTTTAGTGGTAAAAGTGTCAACCGAGGTGGTGCTTTGACTGATGCCTATCAAAATGCCAATGTGGCTGAGGGAACCTACTACTATCTTGGAACAGATGGTTTAGGTCGTGACCTCCTCTCACGTATTTTATATGGAACTCGAATTTCACTTTTAGTCGCATTTATTGCTGTTCTAATCAATGTCATTATCGGTGTAACCTATGGCATGATATCTGGTTGGCTAGGCGGTAAGGTAGATACACTGATGCAAAGAATACTGGAAATTATTTCAGGTGTTCCCAATTTAGTAATCGTTGTTCTGATGCTTTTAGTATTGCAGCCCGGTTTACTATCTATTATTATTACGATTGCCCTCACCTCTTGGATATCAATGTCCCGGGTGGTAAGAGCGCAAACACTTCGTTTAAAACAACAAGAATATGTCTTAGCTGCTAAGGTATTAGGCCAATCGACTGGCAAGATTCTATTAAAACATATCCTTCCCAATATGTTAGGAATTATTATTGTCCAAATGATGTTTGCTATACCATCTGCCATCTTCTTTGAAGCTTTTTTAAGTTTCATCGGGATTGGAATCCCTGCACCCAACGCTTCCTTAGGAACTTTATTGAGTGAAGGTTACAAGACTTTTCGCTTTTTACCCCATTTAATGTGGTATCCAGCAGCTGTTATCTCATTAATCATGTTGTCCTTTAACTTATTAGCAGATGGACTGCGTGATGCTTTTGATCCCAAAATGAAAGAGTAGGTGACTTCATGAATAAGGCTATCATTCAAATAAAAGACTTAAATATTTCCTTCAAAACCTTTGCTGGCCAATTAAAAGCTATTCGTGGAATCAACTTATCCTTGTATGCCGGTGAAACATTAGCAATTGTTGGCGAATCAGGCTCAGGTAAATCAGTAACCACACGTGCATTGATGGGGCTTCTAGCTAAAAATGCGACCATTGAAGCAGGCGAAGTGATATTTGAAAAACGAGACCTTTTAAAATTATCTAAAAAAGAAATGGAAGCTATACGTGGTAGCAAAATTGCCATGATTTTTCAAGATCCAATGACCGCCCTCAATCCTACCCTAACCATCGGAAGACAAATTACTGAAGTTTTAATTCGTAAACGCGGTTTTAATCACTCACAAGCGCGTAAAGAAGCCATTAACCTTTTGGATTTATGTGGAATTGTTCAATCAGAGAAAAGAATTAATCAGTATCCACATCAATTTTCAGGTGGTCAAAGACAGAGGATTGTGATAGCGATTGCTTTAGCGGGAGATCCTGAAGTGCTTATTGCCGATGAGCCCACAACTGCTTTAGATGTAACCATTCAAGCACAAATCATTGAATTACTTAAAAAAATTCAACAAGAAAAGAATATGACCATTATCTTTATCACTCATGATTTGGGTGTGGTTGCCAATGTAGCAGACCGAATTGCCGTTATGTATGCGGGTAAAATCGTTGAAATAGGGACAGTGGATGATATTTACTACCATCCTCAACATCCCTATACCTGGGGACTTTTGACAGCTATGCCAACCATTTCCAAACAAGATCAATTATATGCTATCCCCGGTAGCCCACCTGACCTTTTAAATCCTCCTAAAGGAGATGCTTTCGCCTATCGGTCAGAATATGCTTTGGCTATCGATTTTGAGGAGGAACCGCCCATGTTTGAAGTCAATCCTGGACATTATGCAGCCACTTGGTTACTCCACCCAATGGCTCCAAAAATGACCCCGCCAACTGCTATCTTAGAAAGATATCAACGTTGTCGAGAAAAGCAGTCACAGACCGATAAGAGTGGAATGGAGGAGCATTATGAATAAGCATGCACCTATTCTACAAGTTAAGCACTTGAAACAATACTACCACCAAGGAACTGATAAGGAAGTCAAAGCGGTAGACGATGTTTCCTTTGAAATCTTTCCTGGAGAAACTTTTGGGTTAGTTGGAGAATCAGGTTCTGGTAAATCAACGATTGGCAAAGCAATTGTTAACCTCTATCAACCGACCAGTGGTGAAATTATCTTTCAAGACAAAGCTTTATCGAGTAGCTACAACAAAAAGGAACGTTTGAAATTCCATAAAGAAATTCAGATGATTTTCCAAGACCCTTATGCTTCTTTAAATCCTCGTATGAAGGTTCGTGATATTATTGCTGAAGGCATTGATATTCATGGACTCGCACAATCAAAAGAGGAAAGAGACGAAAAAGTCAATCGACTCTTAGAAGATGTAGGGCTCAATATTGATCACGCTGGTCGCTATCCTCATGAATTTTCTGGCGGTCAACGTCAACGTATTGGGATAGCACGAGCTTTAGCAGTTGAACCAAAATTCATTGTCGCCGATGAACCGATATCAGCTTTAGATGTTTCCATTCAAGCTCAAGTGGTCAATTTATTACAAGAACTAAAAGAATCAAGAGGACTAACCTATCTCTTTATTGCCCATGATTTATCCATGGTTAAATATGTCAGTGATCGCATTGCCATTATGAACCGTGGTCGGATTTTAGAGTTAGCCGAAGCTGAGGAATTGTATACAAACCCTTTACATGCCTATACCCAGTCCTTACTCTCAGCAATTCCTTTACCAGATCCTGATTACGAACGTCAACGTCAACGTATTCATTATCAGGTTGATCCAGAAAAGTTGGCTGAAGAGATCCTTAAAGAAGTCAAACCTAATCACTGGCTTGCTCAATAAACTAAACAAAAATCACCATTGAATAAGTTTATTCAATGGTGATTTTACTTTTAACTCTTTAATAGTTGACAAACAGCTTGGCTACTGCTGTTAAATTTTCCTCTGTATGAGTTAGTAGGTCTTGCAAGGAGCTTGGCCCAGGCGTAATACTCAAAATCGCATCAAAGCCTAACTGATATAAGATTTCAATATCATTTCTGACAGAACCACATAATGCGATCACTTTCGACCGGAAAGCTACTTGTTTAGCTAATTGCATGACTCCAAAAGGGGGTTACCGTATTGCGTTTGAAAGTCAATCTGACCCTCTCCTGTAAAACAAATATCGACATCTTGTAAAGCTGTCTTCAAATTGACTGTTTCTATAACAATATCGATGCCTCTTTTATGTTTTGCAGAAGTAAATGCTAATAATCCTGCCCCTAACCCACCAGCAGCCCCAGAACCAGCAATATGAGCCACTTCACGATTCAAGTCACGATAAATAAGGCGTGAGAAATGTTCAAGATTCGCATCAAGCTTTTCAATCATTTCTGGACTTGCCCCTTTTTGCGGACCGACTACAGCCGAAGCTCCTTGCGGACCACACAGCGGATTATTGGCATCACAGGCAACCTTGAAGATAGCATGCTCTAGACCAGGATGAATAGTCTGACAATCAATCCTATCCAAATGCGATAAGCCTTGGTTGCCGAAAGGAATCTCTTGGCCTTCTATGTCTAATAAACGATAGCCTAAGGCTTGAGCCATACCGGCTCCCCCGTCATTCGTAGCAGACCCTCCAATCCCTAAAATAAATGAGCGAACTCCTCGATCTAGACATGCCTTAATGACTTGACCTGTTCCATAGGTTGATGTTAATAAAGGATTACGATCTTCTTTTTCAATAAGATGAATGCCTGATGCACTGGCCATTTCAATTACGGCTGTTTTGCCATCTCCTAAAATACCATACCGGGCTTGAATTTTTTCTCCTAAAGGTCCCCGCACTTCGACTGTATAATAAACTCCCTGACTCGCATCAATCAAGGCTTCAGTGGTACCTTCACCTCCATCTGCCATCGGAAGCTGAAGAATTTCTGCTTGAGGAAAGACTTGTTGCACACCTTTTTTTATAGTCTGGCAAGCATGTTTTGCCGAAACCGCTTCTTTAAAAGAATCACAGGCCTTCACAATTTTCATTAATTTTACTAACCTCCTAAAACGCCATAGATACTGGTTGAAACAATAGTTAAAACGAAACCTACTAATGATTCATATGGAATTAGTTTTAGACATTCTTTAAAATCGGCTGATACGGATCCTCCTGTCGCGTGGAAGAATGAACCATGAGGTAAATGGTCTAATACTGTCGCCCCTGCGTGTAACATAGCAGCTCCACTGATAGGAGAAACACCTGACGAGAGAATAGTTGGTGAAAAAACAGCTGAGCCAACTGCCGATCCTGAAGTAGTCGAAGCGGTCGCCGCACTCATAAAAATTCCTGCTAAAGGTGCTAAAAGATAGGCAGGTAAACCTAAAGAGTCTAGACTATTAGTAAGGACATCTCCTAAAGTAGAATTGGTAATCACTCCTGCGATTAAACCTGTTCCTAAAAGGATAATAGCCACATTAATCATCTTACTTAAACCATATTGAGTATATTCTTGTAAGTGCTTAACATGTCCCACCATTATCAAGCCAAAAAGACCTCCCAGAGGAAGAGCCAACATAGGATCAATCATTATATTAAACAAGGGGCGTAAAGATAGTAAAACAATCGCTAAAATAGGTCCTGACAAGGCTTTCCATAAATAAGGTAAATTTTCTGCTGTTTGATCGTCTCTTGAAGTTCCTGTTTGTTCAATTTGACTGCCTTTATTAATTAATCGTTTGGCTAGCCAAGCTGTAAACATCACCCCAATCAAGGCTGGAATAAGACCAGCTAACATGACTTGAGTTAAGGAAACACCAAAACCATCGGAAACAGCAATAGAGTTAGGATTTGGTGAAATAATATTACCTGATTTGCCGCCACCAATCATAGCCATCAAAAGTGCAGTCCGTGAATAACCCAATTCTTTACCAATCTCTAAAGCGATAGGCGCAACTGTTATGACAGATATATCAATAAAAACCCCCACAAAAGTTAAAATCATAGTAGCAAGTGCGATCGCTAATAAAGCTTTTTCGCTTCCCAAACCCTTAATAATAGCATGGGCAATGGCAGCTGCCGAACCTGTCTTAATTAAAACACCTGCAAGGATTCCAGCTGCTAGTATCCTTAAGATAGAGGTAATCATGCCTTGCGCACCATTTGTCATGAGACTGATGGTTTCACTTAGATTCGCTCCTCCTAATAATCCTCCGAATAAAGCGCCGATAAATAAAGCATAAAAAACTGGAAACTTTTTAAAGATTAATAAGATAGCCAATAATAGACCTAACAAAGCGCCGATAGCCGTTACTGTTACTACTTCCATTTCCCCACTCCTAATTGATTATTGAATGGCTTCATTATATTGTTTCTTAATATCTTTGCCAATCTTATTAGCCAATCAGTGACTATATAAAAAGACAGCTTCAAAAGAGAAGCTATCTTTTTCTAATGATTTAATAAATGGATTTAAAAAGTTGATAAAGTTCTACATTGGCTGTGTCTTTAAAATGATGAACCGCTAAATTGTCAGGTCCTTCCATGGTAATCAAAACTCTTGGGATTCCTTGATCTTCAACAAATAAATAAAAATGTCGTTCCGCTCTAGGATTATCTTGATCACGAATATCAGTCATTGCCATTAAGACATTGATTTCATCATTAATAAGCTGTTCAGCTTGATAATGAGCCTTTCGTTCCTGACCATCTAAGTGAATTACCATTGACTTTAAAGGAAGGTCCCCACCTAAGAAGTCTATAGGCGTCTCTGGAGTGACAAACTCATATTTTTGACCCATTTTTGCTTGCCAGTCTCTGACCGCTGTCATCAATGCTTGTTTTTGCTTTGATGACCCATTTAATGATTGCTCTTTTGCTTCAGTCGATAATGACTGGACTTGATAATTGGGGTAATAATTATTAATCACTCGACCATATACTTGTGACCAATCGTAAGCTACTAAAGGATGTAGCTCAGGACTAGCCAAGTGACCCTCTGTGATTTTACCAGAAGGAATATGGAAATAATAAGGAGTCGTTCCCCCAATATCTTGTACAAATGCTCCGTTGGTGATGGTATACATTTCATATTGTTCACTCGGATACTCTAACTCTTCAGGAATAGTAAACATCTCGTCACCAAAACCAAAACTATAGGCTTCTGGTGCATAGCTAGAAGCTAGACTGATGCGAATTAATTGGTCGAGATGTTGATCATCAAGTGCTAAATATTTCACAATGTTTTTTGCAAAATCAGTCCCCTCTAATAGAAAATAGCCCGGTAGGTTCTGATTGATACCGGCTTGATAAGATTCCATAATCGCACTGACTATGAAAAGACGTAATTGATTCAAAGCTTTTTGATCTGCTGAACTTAATTCAGCTAACAACATCTTTTCTAGACCAAAAGAATGTGAAAATATTTCTCTTAAATTGCCAATATGATTCGCGTCTTCTTCAACACTTTGATATTCAATAAGATTCTCATAATAATCATTGTAAAGCTTTGGAATGATCCAATGATAGGAGGTATCAAAATTAGCCGGCCCCATTTGCTGTAAACTAGCAATAGTATATTGGGGAGCATCTAATGAATAGGATTGTACCGTTTCTTGCCACAGTTCCATTGCTTGTCGAACTTCTTGAATATCTACTGCTTCTTCGGCAAAGACTAAATTCTCACCTTGAGCAAAGTAACTTTGATGAGGAGAATGAACCATCCCCATACCACTGAAGCCAGTCACCATCATCAGGCCAAGTCGTAAAATTTTCTTCATTGCTAACACCCTTTCCCTTATTTTTTATTCATAACGATTGAACACTTTTAGTTGATAACAACTTGGTAAGTAGCATTAGCTTTCATTAACTTATGCATGGGACAGCGTTCAAGAGCAACTTCTACGATAGAATCAGCTAAATCTGCTTGAACATGGGGCATAGAGATTTGAACTTTAACCACAAATTGATAGCCGGGATTATCTTGGTGTAGTTCGACCAAGACAGATACTTGAGTCTGGTGTTTAATCCCTCGACGAATTTCTTCTGCTTCTATGGTGGCATTTAGACAAGTTGCTATGGCCATTCCCAGAAGCTGCTCCGGATTACTACCTTCTATTTCACTTAATGGACTGGAAACCTTAACTTCAAAACCTGCTGGATCTTCAACAAAGGTTTTGCCTTGAATACCGTCTCGATTAACTACTTTAGTTTGATAAAGCGTTTTTCCTTCCATCATTTGCAAAAAACCTCCTGTACTCTTTCTGATACTATTGTATAAGCTTTTTTTAGAATATGCTATCTATGTCTCACTAAAAACTAAATCTTTCGCTTTCATTACTTGATAGCTCACACTCTATTTTTTTATAATCATCGAAATAGCTTGCTCTAGTCGTTGATTCTGCTTTTCTGAATCTTTATCACCAGTAGTTAAACATTCTTTTAAATTTTCAACCATGATTATGCCCATAATACGATCCACACTCGAACGAATAGCAGTTAGTTGGGTTACTATATCCATACAGTCTCTGTCCTCTTCTAACATCTTTTGGACCCCTCTTAATTGACCTTCTGCTCGTTTTAAACGATTAAGTAGGTTTTTCTTATTATTATCTTTATGCATGATAAACTCCTCTTATGTATTTGTTCTTAAATTTTAAAACTTGACAAATCTTTTGCATTGATGTTTAATATACCCTACCGGGTATGTTAAGTATATAATTTATTGGCTTAAACTACCACTTATTTATAAAAAATCACTTTTATATGTCAAACAGAAAGGAAGATACCATGTTCCCAACGATTTCCATTGAAGAACTTTATCAAAAATCTCAGGAAAAATCGCTTAATATTATTGATGTTCGAGGTGAAGCTGAATTCCAAGAAGGACATATCCCTGGATCTAAAAACATCCCCTTGAATCAGCTCCCAAATGAATATACATCTCTTAATCAAGATAAAGAATACTATTTAGTATGCCACTCGGGTGGACGTTCTAAAAGGGCTAGCCAATTCTTATCTAAAATGGATTATCAAGTGACTAATGTTACACCTGGAGCACCTTCTTGGCCTGGTGAACTAACCACCGACTAAGCAGAAATTATTAAATTATAAAAGCCATCAGATCTAATAAGGCACTGCCCCCAAATAGTGAGGCAAACATAAAAACACCTCCGTTAAATTCGTATGAAATGAATTTAATGGAGGTGTTTGATTAGGGTTAATCACCTAGCTTATTCTGCAAAAACAAAATGGAAATGTATTGAATTGAAACGTCATCAAGCAGCGATGGATGTCCTAAAAAAACACAAAGAGTTGAAGAGGAGTGGGTACCAAAAGTGGTCGTCGAAACAGTTGAAAGTTTAAAAGCGCATGATTCGGTGAGTTTAATCCTCTCCTGCTTAGGGATCCGCTCGATCTACTTATTATCGTTGGAAAGTTCGTATAAATGCTAACCTAGAAAATGAAGGGAAAATTAAAATTGGACAATTATGTAAGAAACAGCCTTTCACCTATGGTTACCGTAAAATCACCCATTTAATCAACTTAGAAACAGAAAAAACTGTTAATCATAAGCAAGTTCAACAAAAATTAGGCTAGGTGTCACCGGTTCAATACCGACAACAAGCAGCCTAACAGAGGTATTTTTTATTCTGTCCCATTTATGGGGTACAGTGCCACAACAGATCATGATGGCTTTTTGTGCTAATTATTTGACTGAAGTATCCTCATGTTCTAACCAAAGCGGCGCAAAATAATCAATAAAGATAGCGCCTAATGGAGCTGTTATTAAAATAGATACAGTGGCGGCTATTAAAACTAAAGAACCACTAGCAATACCAGCCATTAATGGGAGTCCACCGAGGGAAGCTTGAACCGTAGCTTTTGGTAAATAAGCTCCCATAATAAAATAACGCTCTTTCTTTGCAAATGGTGTCTTTAAAATGGATAAAGCAACCCCCAACATACGGAAAATAAGGCCTATTACAATAATGATTACTATCGGCCAGCCCGCTTCTAAGGCTAAACTCGGATTGACAATCACTCCTAGGAAGACAAAGAGGAAAATTTCAGCAAACTGCCAAATTTTTTGATACGAGGCTGTTAAAGTGACAGCCCTTTGCGGCGCTTTCTTTTGCACAATTAGGAAAATCACTAAAACAGCAAGCACACCTGAATAAGGCAGGATGTCAGTTAATAAGCTCTCTAAACCAAGAACTAAAAAAGAAATAGCTAAAGAGACAATTAAAGCTTGTTGCCCTTCCCACTGATAGCGGTTTAAGAAATAACTTAAGCTATGCCCCACTAAAAACCCCAAAAATATTCCTGTGACTACTGAAATAGGTGCAGATAATACCGTTGATGCTGAAACACCTTGACCTTGAGCTAATTGCATAAAGGCTGCAAATAATACAAAAATTAAAATATCATCTGCTGTCCCGCCTGCTAAAATCATTTGAGGAATGGCCTGTTTAGTTCCTAATCCTCGGTCAATTAACCCCACCATTCTCGGTACTAATACCGCAGGTGATACAGCCGCCAGTACACTAGCTAATAAAAATGAATCAACATAAGATATGTTTAAAAGATAAGGTCCAATCAAACCAATAGCTAAAATTTCACAAATTGCAGGTAAAAAACACATTAAAATAGCTGGTCTTCCTACTTTAATTAAATCCGAAAATTTTAAAGTTAGTCCAGCTCTAATCAAAATAATCATCAAAGCAATTTGACGAATTTCTCCCGCCAAATGTGTTAATTCACCAGATAATAAATTGAAAACATTTGGACCTAAACAAATACCTAATACCAAATAGGCTAACAGTTTTGGTAAGTTAATTTTTTCGAATAGTTTTCCAAACAACCACCCCAATATCAAGACAAGCCCTAAACTCCACAACATTGCTTCTCCTCCTTTAAAATACAAAAACTTCTGTATGCCAAAAAAGCATACAGAAGTCATCAGCTAATTAGCGGTTTATCTACCTTGCTGAAGGTAAATAGGAAGTACTTCATTTCCTTTAAATCTTAGTTTACCCTATTCTATTTTGTTAGGCAAGCTAAACTTTTAAGAAAAGCAATAATTTTAAAAGGGTAATTTTATTTGCCAAATTCCTAGTTCGTGCTATAATTTTTATAGTATCGTTTTACGATGGATACTGGTTCGTTCATTTCGATCAGTAGGGTTTATCTGATGCCTATATCGTCGATAAAGAGCCTAGTTGAAACCTGATGTAGAGTCTGCAAAGGCTAAAAAGATTACTAGAAGCTCAGAGTTTTACCAAAAGAAAAATTAGCAAACAAAAAAAGCATCCATACCATCTTAAGATTGCCGTACGAGGTTAGCCTACGACACAAGCAGTCTTTTTTTGTGTCCTAATGAGACTTCGTGTAATAAAAATTAGGAGTGTAAATATGCTTAAGCGCTTTTTGAGTCGCTTTTTATTAAGTAAAAAAGAAATATTGGTTATTGCATTAGGAGCCTTTATCATGGCTTTTGGCTTGGTGAACATTCATATACCCGCTAAAATTACAGAAGGGGGTGTCATTGGTTTAGTTCTCTTCTGCTATCATTTCTTTGACTGGGAGCCATCTAAATTAAGTTTTTTAGCAGATATTACTTGCTACCTTATTGGCTTATCCTTATTAGGTAAAGATTTTATTCGCCGTGCCATTCACGCATCCTTTCTATTTGCTGTTTTCTATCGCCTTTGTCTTTGGATGGGACCTGTTCTTCCAAGCCTTTATGATAGGCCTTTATTAGCTGCTATCTTAGGAGGCGTTGCAATCGGCGTAGGATGTGGTTTATGTATCAGTCAAGGTTGTGCCGCAGGGGGCAATGATGCTTTGGCAATGGTTATTTCTGAGAGGGCCTACGTATCAATTACAAAAGCCTATTTGTTAACAGATGGCGTGGTTTTATTACTTTCACTGCTATATATTGCTCCACAACACCTGATCTTTTCTTTTATTACCACTTTAGTTTCATCAACAATTATTGGTCAATTCGAACTACATTTTCCTAGCTTTGAATTACCAAAAGCTTCATCCGTTGCTAAAGCCCAATAAAGGAGTGTGCCTATGACTTTAATTATTTTCTCCCCCAGTAAAGAGATGGATACGATAGTCGGTAATGATTTAATTCCTCAATCAGATCCCGTCCAAGCCATTATTAAAGAGCTTGTCTTAAAAGATACGACTGAGTTAGAAAAACTCTTTAAATGCTCAGCTGAGCTTGCTCAAGATATCTATCATCGTTATCAAGTCATTAATGAAAAAACAGCTCGTCAGGCTTATCAAGTCTATCAAGGTCTAGCCTTTCGGCAAATCGAATGGGATAAAATTGACTTGAACTATGCCATTGACCATCTGAAAATTCTGTCTGCTTTATATGGGCCAATCTCTCCCATTCAACCAATCAATCCCTACCGTTTAGACTTTAATACCTCGCTAAAAATCAAAAATCAAAGCTTGAAAAGCTTGTGGAAACCTCTTTACAATAATGTGTTCGAAGAACAAACCGTCATTAATCTCGCTTCTAATGAGTTTGCTTCTTTACTAGACCCTAAAAAAATGCAACTCATCCAGATTAACTTCTATAAAGATATAGAATTAGGTAAAAAGGCACCTTCAGCCACCAGTAAAAAATTGAGAGGGGCTCTACTCAACTATTTACTACAAACAAAATCTTTAGATTTAAATACCTTTAAAGCATTTAAGGCCTTTGAATATAGCTATGCCAATGGTGATTTCGAAAACAAAGAAATTAACTACTGTCTCAATTAGTAAAATATTCAAAATCTAAAACCCTCTTAAAACAACTTGATAAGGTGTTTAAGAGGGTTCTTATTTAAATCAATTTCATTTATCTGCTGGAAACTCTACAGATTTTACCTATATTTTAAACTATATTCTATAAAATCTTAGTTAAGAATAAATTTTGATTAAAATATCGTATTAATTATCTCCAGTAGATAGATAAAAAATTTCTTCAAATTTCTTATCGAGTGCTAAACATAGTAAATAGGCCAATTTTGCAGTTGGGTTATACTGACCTGTTTCTATTGAGGAAATAGTATTTCGAGATACTCCAACCATTTTTGCCAATTCTTCTTGAGTTAGTTTTAATTCTTTTCGTAAACCTTTTAGATTATTCTTTAGTTTTAACTTTTCATCCATAATAAAGATCCTTTAAAAAAAACACTATTGCAACTAATCCCACTGTAAACAATAGGACAAACAAAAATAAATATTTTATTTCTTTCCTTGCAAAGTATTTATATAATTCTCCTACCCCAATTGAAAGACACAGCATGGCAAGAATATCCAAAAAAGGGAGATTCTGCGATTCTTTAATAGCGGAAATAAATGCAGCGATACCAATTAATGCCCTCGAAATCCAAACGCTCGATTTATCATTAACAAAAATCTCTCCCTCATCTTTTTTTTCCTTTTGAGCCAGCTTTAAAAAATCATCTTTTTCCAAGTTTATCTCCCCTTTGCCATGTTTACTTTTCTTAAATTGTATATTTGCAAAGTTAACTTGTCAAGATAAAAATTTATTATCTTCAATAATTACGAAAAAAACTATGAATTGATTGGCTCAAACATCTCCTTCGCATAAATCCTCTGACTTAGAAAGCTTTTATGAGAATAAAGCTTTTAACTACGCTTATATGAAAGGTAATTTCCAAAAGAAACAAATCAACTATTGCTTAATGAAATAAAATCATTATAAAAATCCCTTCTAACTACCTAGTACAGAGGTGTTTTAGAAGGGATATTAATTTAAATCAATTTCATCTGTTCTTCAGGAAATTCTACCGACTGTGCAAATTTAATATCATTGTATAAGTGACATGCCACAAAGTGACCCGGTTCAACTTCTCTGAGTTCAACTGGAGTTGTCTTACAAATCTCCATACAGTGTTTACATCTACCAGCAAAACGACAACCCTCTGGAGGGTTCACCGGACTTGGTACATCTCCTTCTAAGAAAATCCGCTCTCGTTTAACTCCAACTTTTGGAATCGGAATAGCTGAAAGTAAAGCTCTCGTATAAGGATGTAATGGATTTTCAAAAATCCGATCATAAGTACCTAATTCCACGATCTGACCAAGATACATAACAGCTATCCGGTCAGAAATATGCCGAACAACTGATAAGTCATGTGAAATAAAGAGATAAGTCAGACCAAATTCCTCTTGCAGTTGATCCATCAAGTTTAAGATTTGAGCCTGAATGGAAACATCCAAGGCAGAAACCGGTTCATCTAAAACAAGAAACTTCGGTTGAAGAATAAGTGCCCTAGCAATACCAATTCTTTGACGCCGTCCGCCATCTAATTCATGTGGGAATGAACCAGCTAACCGTCTAGCTAGACCTACCGTCTCCATCATTTTATACACTTTTTGCTCTAATTCAGCCTGGTTTCTTGTCAATTTATTAACACGTAAGGGCTCAGCTATTAAGTCAAAAGTGGACATCCTTGGATTAAGAGAAGAGTAAGGGTCTTGAAAAACTATTTGCATCTCTTGACGCATCAAGCGCATTTCTTTCAAGCCCTTGTATTCCATAATGTTCTTACCTTCAAGGTAAATCTCACCGGCCGTTGGTTCATGTAAACGAATAATGGCACGTCCTGCCGTAGACTTTCCACAACCAGACTCACCCACTAGACCCAAAGTCTCACCTTTTTTAATATCAAAACTAATATTATCAACCGCTTTTAAATCACCGGCTTTAGTGGGGAAATATTTTTTAAGATTACGCACACTAATCAATGCTTCTTGATTATTGTTAGTCAAGGTTTTCTCCCCCTTCCTGGTTATATAAATGACAAGCTACATAGTGACCAGGTTTTACTTCACGATATTCTGGAAATTTATACTTACAAATTTCCATGCAATGTTTACATCTTGGATGGAAGCGACAGCCTGACGGTAAATCCGAAGGGTCCGGTGTTGAGCCAGAAATGACTTTTAATTTATCCACATCTTCATCGGCACTTGGAATGGAATCAAACAAACCTCGCGTATAAGGATGCAGTGGTTCTTCATATAAACTCTCAACAGAAGCATGTTCCACAATCGTACCGGCATAAATAACCGATACATAGTCGCAAATTTCAGCGACTACACCTAAATCGTGAGTGATTAAAATCATTGATGTATCGTATTTATCTTTTAAATCTTTCATTAATTCTAGTACTTGTGCTTGAATGGTTACATCGAGAGCCGTTGTCGGTTCATCGGCAATAATTAATTCCGGATTACATGCAAGAGCCATCGCAATAACCACCCGCTGCTTCATACCACCAGAGAATTGATGTGGATAGTCATTCAATCTTTCTTTACGGATTCCAACTAACTCTAACATTTCTTCTGCTTTTGCAACGGTTTCTTCTTTAGTAAGATCTTGATGGAGTTCGATAACTTCCTTAATTTGATCTCCAACGGTCATTATCGGATTTAATGAAGTCATTGGATCTTGGAAAATCATCGAAATTTTATTGCCTCGGATATTGAACATATCCTTTTCTTTAACATTCATTAAGTCTTGATCTTCAAGTAAGATTTCACCTGAGGTAATCTTACCAGGAGGATCTTGAATTAATTGCATAATAGCTAAAGCCGTTGTTGTTTTTCCTGCACCAGTTTCTCCAACTAACCCCAAGGTCTCTTTCTTACCGATTGACAGATTCAAATTATTAACTGCGTATACAGTTCCTGAATCTGTCTCATATTGTACACTAACATTTCGTAAGTCTAATAATTCCACCATAATCTTTCCCCCTAGCGCTTCAGCTTAGGATCGAGTGCATCACGCAGACCATCCCCTAAGACATTTAATGCAAAAATCGTTGTAACAATAGCCAGTCCTGGGAAGAGGGTCATATGTACAGCATCTCGAATATAAGAACGACCACCTGATAACATAGCTCCCCACTCTGGTGTTGGTGGCTCTAATCCTAAACCGATAAAACTTAAACCAGCAGCATTAATAATTGCATAGGCAACCCCGAGGGTCGCTTGAACAATAATCGGTGCCATACAGTTTGGAATGATATGTTTTAAGATAATTCTAAAATCACTCGAACCATTTGCTTTAGCTGCTTCCACAAATTCCATATCACGAATAGAAAGCACAGAGGAGCGTACTAAACGCGCATAACCGGGAATAGCTGCAATCCCCACAGCAATCATAAGGTTTGCCAATCCGGGCCCTAAAGCTGCCATAATAGCAATCGCTAATAGAATATCTGGTATCGATTGTAGAATATCAATAAAGCGCATAAGCATATTATCTACTCGACCACCATAATAACCTGTCACTGCTCCAATCGCTACACCAATAATCAGTGAAATCGATACCGAAATAAATCCAACTTTTAGGGAAATTCTTGATCCATAAATAACCCTAGAAAAAATATCACGACCCAAATCATCTGTTCCAAATAGATGTTCTGAACTTGGTGGTGCAAATTGATTTTGTAGGTTTTGTTCAGCAAAACCATAAGGAGCAATCTGATCTGCAAAAATAGCCACTAATACCAAAAGTCCAATAATAAAGAGACCCACCATTGCCAATTTATTACGTTTCATACGAATCCAAATGTCTTGCAGACCACGGAAGCGACCACGCTTATGTTCTTGCTCTTTCAGATAATGGTCCTTTACAACTGAATGCTCTTCTTCCATTCCGCTAACTATCTGATTACGGTCTAATTCAGCTACTTCATCTTTTTCAGAGTTTAATTTAGGATTTTCCATGTTGATACCCCCTTACACATATTTTGTCTTAATTCGTGGGTCAACATAGGTATATAGGATATCCACAATTAAGTTAACAATACTAAAGGTTACCGCCACAAAGAGAACACATCCCAGAACCATCGGCATATCACGCATCTTGATGGAGTCAACCATCAAACGACCAATACCAGGAATTGAGAAGATTACCTCTGTCATTAAGGCTCCCCCCATAAGCTGACCAAACTGAGTACCGACAATTGTAATGATTGGAATCAAGGCGTTTCCAAGCGCATGCTTCCAAACGACAACATTTTGCCGCTGACCCTTGGCTTTTGCTGTTTGAATATAGTCTTGTCGAATAACTTCCAGCATTGAAGATCGAGTCATCCGCGTAATAACCGAAACGGACTGGGATCCCAAGGCAACAGCAGGAAGAACCATCTGAGATGGCATTGAAAATCCTGATGATGGGAACCAGCCTAGTCTAACAGAGAATAACATAATAAGTAAAAGTCCTAACCAGAATACTGGCATTGAAATACCAATTAAAGCAAAAACCATAGCGATATTATCAAAAATAGAATACTGTTTAATCGCACAGATAATTCCAATTGGAATACCTAATAGAACAGCAAAAGAAATGGAAAGAAATGCTAATTTTATTGTAGCACCTGCTCGGTTAAAAATCTCAGCTGCAACTGAAGACTTAGTAATATAGGAAGTTCCTAAATCTAATTTAGTAAATACATTCTTAATGTAACGACCAAATTGTACTAAGAACGGATCTTCTAATCCCATTTCTAGTCTTAAAGCCTTAACTGCTGCCTCAGAAGCAGAAGGTCCTAAAGCATTTCGTGCAGGATCTCCTGGAGTGATATAAAGCAAAGCAAATACAATAAAAGAGACGCCTAAAATGACAGGAATTAAATACAGTAGCCTTTTTAATATATATTTTAGCATGTTTTAACGCACCCTCTTCTTTAGATAGAGGAGATGTTTCCATCTCCTCTAGAATACAATGAACTATTTTTCTCCCTTAGTTACCGGCGCTAATTGATACCATCCAAATGGAGAAAGTTTAATATTTTTAACATCTTTTTGAGCACCCACTGTCAATTCTTTATTGTGCTCTGGAATCCAAGCTGTGATATCCATTAAATGTTCTTGTGCTTGACGGTAAAGGTCTGCACGCTCCTCATCATCTTGAGAGAAACGGGCTTCTTCTAACATCTTATCTAACTCATCATCTTCAAGATAGATGTAGTTACCACCTTCACCTTTAGCTGAAGAGTGGAAGCATGGATATAAGAAAGTATCTGGGTCTGGAGAATCTGCTGTCCATGCAATTTCAAACATATCGTGTTTACCATTCTTAATTAACTCGTTAAATGCTGACCATTCTAATACGTTTATTGAAACATCAATACCTACTTCTGATAATTGTTCCTTCATAGCAGTTGCCATATCAATCCGGTCTTTGTTTTCATTAGTTGAAATAGAAGTTTCAAAGCCATCTGGGAAACCAGCTTCTTCTAGTAATTCTTTCGCTTTTTCAACGTCGCGTGCACGTGGCTCATATTCATCAGAGATAGAATAAGCTAACGTAGGTGACATTACACCTGTAGCTGTTTGACCTAATCCTTTAAATACAGCTTTAACGATCGAATCAATGTCAATTGCATAAGAAATCGCTTCACGAACTTTTGGATCATTAAATGGTTCTTTAGCAATATTAAATCCTAAATAAGTTGTCCCATAGTCAAAAGATTTCAATAATTGTAATTTATCATTGTTTTCAACCTTCTCAAGATCAATTGCTGAGATGTCATAAGCAATATCTACCCCACCAGATTCCAACTCAATCACACGGTTACTTGGTTCAGGGATTACACGGAAAATTAAATTCTTGTATTCAGTTTTTTCCCCATGGTAATCATCAAAACGTTCCATTTCAACAGAATCTGCCTTGGTCCACTTAACAAATTTCACAGCGTTAGTTCCTACAGGATTACGTGCGTAATCATTACCTGCTTCGTTTACTGCTTTTTCATTTACGATATATGCACCTGGGTGGCATAAAGCAGCTAAAATACCAGAAAACGGCTCAGTTTGTTTAAATTCTACTGTATAGTCATCAGTAGCTTTTACAGAGTCAATATCGATTGTTTCGAATAAGTGCTTCACGTTTGGTGCTTCAATCGCACGTTTTAGAGAAAAAACAACGTCAGATGCCTTTAATTCTTCTCCGTTATGGAATTTGATTCCTTGTTTTAATTTAAAAACGTATGTTGTTTCATCAGGTTGATCAAAACTTTCAGCCAAGCTAGGTTCTGCCTTACCCTCATCATTGATTTTAACTAATCCCTCATATATTTGAGTCATAACATGACTGGACTGGTTATCATTGGTGGCAATCGGATCGAGTGAAATTGCATCCCCAGATACAGCAACTGTTAAAGTTTCTCCACTTCCTCCACCAGAACAGCCTACTAATAAAAATACGCCCATTAACAATAACGTAAATAATCCTAATTTTCTTTTCATTATAATTGCTCCTTTATTTATTTGAAAAATCAACTCTCTTAAAAGTGAAGTTTTTCACAAAGACCAGATAACAATAACTTACCCATTATCCTCCTTCCATAAATATTCATTCCGTTGCAAGCGGATTCATATTTTCAGTCTACCTTTTACCTGTTTGTTTGTCAACGCTTTCTTTATTGACATACAGCTATCTTTTAAAATTTTTATTTTGCTCTAAAATATAATATGAGTAACTATCAAAAAATTTATTGATTTATTTAGTGAAATTTTTTAGTTAATTTTTGGTTAATATTTTATTTATATTGTGAATAAATAAATATGAACGACCTTCATTTTTTTGTTGAGCATATTATTCATTTAAATAGTTTCTTTTCTTTGATTTTCTTCACAATCTTTATTGGATAAGAACGACTTTATTTCAATGAATTAAGTAATTATAGATTGTGCATTCTCTAGATCAAAAAATTCAATAAAAAAATACTGGATCTAAGTCCAGCATTTTTATATCACTTTATTGAAATGTTAATTTGAAAATAAATTATTAAAAATTTTATTAGGCTAATGCTTTAATTTCTTTAGACAGTAAAGTCTAAGCTTTGGGAACGGTCGACAAAAATAACACTGACTAAAGTTCCAAGGACGAGAGTTGGAATCCATGCAAAGCCAATTTTTACTAGGGGCATATCTACAAGCCACTTCCACTCGATGACTTTAGCGTTCAATAGAACAGAAAAAAAGCTAACTAATAAGACGAACAGTAGAGGTAATAAAAATTGCATTCTGTTAAGTGGTCGCACTTTATGTAAGATGACAAGGAAAATAAGAGACATAGTGACAGGATAAATTATCTCTAAAACAGGACCACTAGTCGCTATAATTTGATCCAATCCTTGATTGGCCATTAACCATGACACAGCAGTCATTATGATAACATGATTTTGATAGGAAATCTTAGGGTATAGATCATGAAAAAACTGACTAATTGCTGCTACTAGGCCACAAGCGGTGGTTAAACAAGCTAAAAAGACAATAATTCCTAACAAAGCAACACCGGATTGCCCCATAGCATTATTTGCTATAGTCTGTAATAGAAAAGTTCCAAGATTTTGACCTTCAGGCAGAGCCTCTGTTAGACTAATATGATTACCAACCCATGCTAGACCAAAGTAGAAAAGTCCCAATAAGCTTGCTGCAATTAATGAAGCCTTGCTTCCTTCTTTTAATAGTGTTTTTTGATCAAAGACACCTTTTGTTTCAAAAGCACTTTTAACAACAATAGCAAAGGCTAATGTGGCAAGTGTGTCCATAGTAGCATAACCCTTAACAAAACCTTCAGCCAAAGGATTGTTTTGATATGCTATTTTCATCGGAGCAGAAGGTTCATTTGTTCGATAAAGGAAATAGGATCTTACTAGAAAAATGACTAAGGAAATTAACAAAGCTGGCGTCAGCCACTTGCCAATCGCATCAACTATCGAATTCTTATTTAATGAAATCCACAAAACAAGGCCAAAAAAGACGAAGGTAAATAGGGCTAAAGTAATCCCATTAGCGTTAGATATATATGGAAGAGCGGACATCTCATAAGTAGTTGTGGCCGTCCGCGGAATAGCAAACAAGGGCCCTATGATTAAATAGTTACAAGTTAATAAAACAATCGCAAAGACAGAGTTAATTTTACTCAAAGCATTAAAATAACCGCCTTTTAAACTTGAGCCAACAATCATCGACAATAATGGCAACCCGACGCCGGTAATGATGAAACCTAAAATAGCTGGTAATAAACTCTGACCTGCTTCGTGGCCGAGAGCAACTGGAAAGATTAAGTTACCTGCTCCAAAAAACATGGCAAATAACATAAAACCAATAGCTAATAGATCTTTCTTCTTCATACTAATCCCTCCAGAAAATAAAGTAGGTTTATTTTATTAAAATTGCATGAGGATTTCAAGAGGAATTTCTAATAAAAATTAAGTAAACGAATTCATTTATACAATCAAAAAAGCTGGCCATTAGCCAGCTTTTACTTTTTCTATTATTCTGCTTCTTCTGAAGAATCATCTTGATCATCAGATGCTTCTTCATTCTGATCGTCTTCATCGTCTTCATTGTCTTTAGAATCAAAAGCTGGTTCTAAGTGTCCTTCTTCCGCTAATTTATCGACAAATTCACGTACTTCAGGAGATGAGAAAGCTTTTTGTAATGCCTTAGCTGCTTCACTATCTTTATTTCCTTCACGAACTGAAAGAATAATAGCAAAAGTATTTTCATCATCTTTTTCTAAGAACAAAGCATCTTCAGGTTTTAAATCAATTGAAGCAATATAAGTTGGGTAGTTGAAAACTAATTCAACGCCATCCTCATAAGCACCTGTTAAGTTTAATAAGTCAACACTTGTAAACTCGAAGTTATAAGGATTTTCAGTAATGTCATCTACTGTCGGGAAAAGACCTGCTTCATCATCTAATTCAATTAAGTCATTTTGTTCAAGGACGAATAATGCACGTGCCTCATTTGTTGGATCTGAAGGAATAGCCACTTCTGCGCCCTCTTCGATATCTTCCATTGACTCATAAACAGGTGAATAGAACCCAACAACAGCGTTATATACTGGTTGAATGGCTACTAAATCTGCTTCACGCTCTTCATTGAACATTTCCATAAATGGAAGGTGTTGTGCAAAACTTCCAAAAGCTTCATCATTAAACACTGCTTCATTGTATTGAATATTATCAGAAACCTCTACTAATTCAATAGAGTAAGGCTCTTCAATTACATCCGCTGCAATTTCAACGATATCAGTCATCGGTGGCATATGAGAAGCAATCTTTAATACATTATCTTCTTGTGCCGAAACGGATAGTAGACCGCTTAAAGCTAGTGACACTGATGCAAAAGTAACAAAGCTCTTAAATAAATTTTTATTAAACATCTAATTCCTCCTATTATCTCTTATCTAACTTACGCGCAATTTTTAAACCTAACCATTGTAGAATTTGAACAATGATTATGATTAGAATAATCGCAAAATACATGATATCCGTTTCATACCTCTGGTAACCATATCGGATAGCAAAATCTCCTATCCCACCGCCGCCAACTACCCCCATAATGGTCGAATAAGATAGAAAGGATACAAAAGCAGTGGTAAATCCAATAATTAAAGATGACCGTGCTTCAACAAATAGAAATTGAGTGACTAACTCCCAAGTATTCGCTCCAAGGGAATCAGCTAATTCCACCACGCCTTTAGGAATGTCATGCAAAGACTGTTCCACGAAGCGAGCATAAAGGGCAATGGCAATCAACATCATCGGAAAGGATGCTGCAATCGGATCGCCAGTTGCTCGCCCATAAACCATTCGAATAAGGGGTTGCATTGCGACAACAAGTAACAAAAAAGGAAAAGAACGAACAATATTTACAAATAGGTTTAAGCTAGAATTCAAAAAATAATCCTTTCTTGCTTTACCCATTCGCTGACCCGGACTAGTCAAAAATAAAAGAGTACCTAAAGGAAGACCTAACAAAATAGCTGCTGCTGAGGAGAAAAAAAGCATAATACTTGTTTCTTGAAGACTTTCCCATAATTTTGGCCAATATTCAATGACGCGCACTATTATTTCTTCCAACATCTTAGCTTAGGACCTCCTTCACTTTATCATAATAACTTCCTACTAGTTCTTGGTCACGGTCGGTCAAATTATCAACTATATCTATTAAACCACCTTTTTCCATAATTGCCACTCTGTCGCAAAGTTGCCTTACAAAACCCAATTCATGGGTCACCACTATAATTGTCATGTCGAATTGTTGATGTGCTGCTTTTAATATTTGAACAATTTCATTCGTTCGCATGACATCCAAAGCAGAGGTCGGCTCATCACAAAGCAAAATTTTTGGTTTAGTAATTAACGCTCTTGCAATACCAACTCTTTGTTTTTGCCCCCCCGACAACTGACCAGGATATTGATCTTTTTTATCAGCTAGACCAACAAAATCAAGAACAGAATCAAGAGACAGGGCATTTGAATATTTAAACAATTTAAGGGGTAAGGTGATATTTTCACCAACTGTTTTATTATTCAATAAATTAAAATGCTGAAAAATCATACCTACAGACTTACGATGGAGTCGCAGTTCTTCCTTGCTGAGTTGCAATAGATCTTGTCCATCAATTAATACCTTTCCTTTATCTGGTTTTTCTAAAAGATTAATAAACCTTAAAAGAGTCGATTTTCCAGCACCACTTTCTCCTACCAAACCAAAAATTTCCTTATTTTGGATCGTTAGGGAAACACCATCAACCGCTTTAACTTGTTTATTATTCAAATAGTAATGTTTAGCAACATCAAATAATTCGATCACAAACAATCACCACCTTTCTGCCACAAGTCATAAGAGCATTATAACATAACTTTTTGATATTTCACATTAAATGAAGATTAAAAGGTATTGTGAAAATATAAACTGAAACGTTAGTATAAATGCTTTTATTTAACTTTTTATTGTGATTGGTTTAAATTTAATTTAAAAATGTGCACAAAAAAAGTAGTGGAGAAATATTCACTACTTTAAATATAAACTTATTATCTATATAGCTCACGATCGAATAAACGAGGGGCTGCTTGATAGACTAGGATTAGAATGATTGCCGAAGCAAAAGATGTTAATAAGGCACTCGCTCCATTCATGATAAATGAGAAGACTAAGGGTGACATCCCTTCAGGTGCATAAGATCCCCAATAAATATAGCCAGCGACAAAGTGCCAGAAGAAACGTGCAAATGTTCCAATGAAAGTTGCTAAAATTAAAGGCCAAGCTTTATTTTCAGACTGATAAAAACGCTCAGACATTAAGCCCGCAAAACCACCAAAAGCAAAAGCAAGGAGGTATTCAATTAATACCTGACTAACGCTTAAAAAATATACATTCCCTAGGGGGAAATGTAGCAAACCCCATAGAAAGCCGCAAAACAGCCCCCATTTAAATCCTCGTTTTAAGGATAAAATTGTCAATGGTACCATGCCTAAAGAAATCGTTAATGAAGCACCGAAATTTGTCGGTAATAAAGACAGGACCACTGCGATAGCAGCAAAAATAGCTGCTTCTACTAGAAGTAAAACATTTTTATTCTTTCCCATAAAAAAACTCCTTACATTTTTGCAAAGTAAAGAGAAAAGGCATAAAGTCCCTATTTCAAAGTAATTCCTACGCACGTTTGACCGTGATCAGGTTCAAGGGTCTGGAACAAGTCCACTCTCAGCTTCAAGGCTCCCCTTTACTTTACGATTATTTAACTGCCATTATTTTAGCATTCAAATGTTTGCTTGTAAATTAATTCTTTTCAATTTTCATTTTAAAAAAGCTAATATTTCTTGACCGTTTTTGAAATATAAATTGATGATTGCTTCTAATAATCTATCACTTAGCGTCTTAAATCGATTCGCTCACTGATAAAATAGATAATTATTCCTCCAGCCAATAGAGATAAGCCTTCACTAACCATCATACTTACAAGTCGGGTTATAAAAGTTTCCCAAGGAGCTCCTAAAAAAACAACTAACAAGGCAATATTAACCATCGATATAGTCATGGATAGGCCAATAATTAAATATTTGAAAAACAGCGACTTATTAATTTCATCTTTCTTACTATCAATTAAAGGAAATAGTTTTTCAATGATAGAGCAAGCTAAATGTAAAAAAATAAAGCTAGTGAGCGAGCCAATGATCATATCCCAAATACCGTAAGAAAAATAATTGACAATAAAAACGCCTAAAGTAACTCCTAAAATATAACGTTTATTATAAAGGGCTAAAAAATTCAATCCCTCACTGATACGAATTCCCAATCCAAAGGAAAGAGGGGAAATTATCAAAGTCAACACAATGTAGCAAGCAGCAACTAATGCTATTCGCGTTAAATCATTAGTAGTATATTTTTTTTTCATATTAGTCTCCTTTATAGAGCAGGCTCTAGTAATTACTATGACCAAAGGACTGAGGGCGGCTTGATCCACCGAAGAATCATAGTGTTCATAAAGAACAGACCGTAGTATATCATAAGTAGATTGCACAAGTAAAGACTCAGATTCCTAATAAAAAAGCCAAGAATCGGTCTATTTTCGACTAATTCTTGGATAAATTATTAGTAGTTTCTATTCAGCGATAATATCTCTTAACTTATCTTTTGCTCGTCTCAAAGCATTTTTGACTCGATTTTTATCAATGCCTAAATACTCAGCAATTTCTCTTGGTTTCATTGATAAATCACTATAACAGAAGATAATCTGTCTTTCAAAAAGACTTAGCTTAGCAAGATAACGTTCTTTTTCTTCATTGACAATAACTTGTAATTCGGGAGTAGTTGCTAATTGATAGTCATAGCTTAAGCTCTTATGACTAATACTATCACCAATTTCAAGCTGATCGCGTTCAGCGTCCATTCCAAAGCGAATGGTCTGAGCTTCTTTGGAATTGCGACGGAGTAAATTAATCAGGTAATTATACAATGATCTTTGAAAATAAGGGGCAAAATAACCACCATAAGCAGGATCATAATGTTGAATTACCCGATACATCAGGATAACTCCTTCTTGAATAATGTCTTCTGGTTCATAGCCATCCACTGGCATTTGATAAGCAAATTTTTTTAAGAGGGGAATAAAACGTTCAACTAGTAACATAAATGAAAACTCATCAGCGATATTTTCTTTCAAGCGCATAATCAACATTTCATTGGTCAAATGGTCAAACTCGTTCATTTCATCTCTCCATTATTCATTCTTGTCATCATCTAAGCGAAATCTTAGATCATCTAATAGCTTCAATTGGTCAAGCTTCCAAGGGCTCCGCCGCCTGATTAACTGTGAATAGTGGTCTTCAACTGTTTGTCGAACTTGTCTTTTATTAAATTGTAACTGCATATAAAGCTCATTAGCAGACATTCGCATGGCACCTTTTTGAAAAATTAGCCATTGCTCTGCCATATCGCTTGTCGCAACTACCACACGATTAAGAGGAGAAATCCAATGAGCTACTTCTCTTTCAATATAGGAATCAGCTGTTTCCCCTTCTTGTGTAAAAACAACTTCGACTTGATAGTGTTCATAAATTTGTGTTATTCCGGGAACAAATTGTGCATCAAAGACAACGATAATTTTGAGGTCTCGGTATTTTCGATATTCTGAAAGCTCAAATAATAATTGATCGCGCGCTTGATTTAACTGGTCCATTTTTTTAAGTTGGGTAAGTTCTGGCCATGCACCAATCATGTTATAACCGTCAACAAATAAAATTTCCTGACGTTTATATCGCATGATAATCCCTACTTTCCAATACGGTGGCGTGCTACTTCATACATCAAGACTGCACTTGCAACAGATGCATTCAGACTTTGCACATGCCCAACCATCGGAATAGTAACGATTCCATCTGCTGATTTTTTTACAAGTTCAGAAACCCCTTGACCTTCATTACCAATTACTAATGCAATTGGTCCATGTGAATCCCACTGACGCATATCTTCTCCAGCCATATCCGTCGCAAAGATCCATATTCCCTTTTCTTTTAACTGATCCATAACCTGTTTAATGTTAGCTACTCGGATCACTGGAACATGTT
Organism: Facklamia sp. P12950; assembly: GCF_050409465.1. NCBI lineage: Bacteria > Bacillati > Bacillota > Bacilli > Lactobacillales > Aerococcaceae > Facklamia > Facklamia sp. P12950. The sequence goes on along the minus strand of NZ_JBNUPK010000003.1, from coordinate 69,839 downwards.
CAATGGCTCCAGTAGATATTTTTGCAACTACATTGGTTAATCCAACTGAACGTCTTTTAGGGATTATCACCCCATGAACGCCTGTAGCGTCTGCCGTTCTTAGAATAGAGCCCAAGTTATGTGGATCGACAATCCCATCTAAAATAAGAATAAAAGGATCCTCTCCTCTTGAAGCTGCTAACTGAAGAGCATCTTCTAGTTCAGCGTAATCAAAAGGAGGAATAGTTAGAACAACACCTTGATGATTTTCACCATCAACCATTTCATCTAGCTTCGACTTTGGCACTTCCTGGAATACAATTCCTTTAATTTTAGCCATTTTTATTATACTAGATATTACTTCTCCTGCAATCCCTATTTGAATAAATAATTTATTAACTTGCTTTTTTGTTTCTAAATAAGCTTGAACAGCATGTTTACCGTAGATCGATTCACTATTTTCAAAAGCTTTTGAGTCTACCAAAGGCTCTTTGAAAGAATTTATATTGGAGCGTTTTTTCTTATGAAAATCCGCTGTATGATTTTTCTTTCTCATTATTAGGCTCCTTCTTCATTAATATATTGAATCGCTAGTTGAATTAAATGATAGCAACGCTCTTCTTGTCCACTTAATTTAAGCCAACCCAATAATGCCTCAAATCCGCTAGCTTGACGGTAATCACCGATCGAAGCATTTTTAGCTTTTGTATTGGCCTTATGATTGCGCCCACGTTTATAGATTTGAATTTCTTCAGCTGTTAAGAAATCGTCTTGCTGAATCCAATGATGCATCACTTTCGCTTGCCCCTTAGCCGAAACATATTTGATGGCGGCTTTGTGCAATTTATTGGGATGCGTTTTTCCTAATTCAATCACATGCTTGCGTATCTCTACTTCAAAAACAGCATCTCCTACATAGGCTAAGGCTGCGCCATTTAGCAAAGAATACTTATCTGGTGTATTTTCATTTGTCACTTTTATCCTCTTTTCCACCTTGTTCCTTGCGGAGTATCATCTAATAAAATATTTTGCTCTTTCAACCAATCACGAATTTCATCCGCTCTTTGAAAGTTTTTCTCTTTACGCGCTTGATTTCTTTCCTCAATTAAATTTTCAATTTCGCTATCAAGGACTTCTGTCGAATTTAATTCCAAACCGAAGATCCCTAAAAGTTGATACATCAATTGATTGATTTCTTTTAACAATTGAAGCGCCACAGCTTCTTGATCAAGATAGCGATGAATTTGCTTACTCATTTCAAAAATAGCTGATAAAGCATTAGCCGTATTGAAGTCATCTTCCATCGCTTGATTAAAAGCATCCACGCCTTCTTTGATTGCTTCTCTTACTTCCTGTTCTCTATCAAGACTAGCTTGTCCACTTCCTAAATGATCCATTCGATAGGCTAAGCGATCCATCAGTTCTTTCAAACGTTCAACTTCACGACTTGCAGTAGCGATGGCATTAGCATCATAACGGATAGGACGACGGTATTGCACACTAGCTAAAAGATAGCGTATAACCATTGGATCGTATTCTTTAATAATATCCCTTAGAAGCACAAAATTACCTAATGATTTCGACATTTTCTCTCCATTGGATCCCATAGTTACAAACCCATTATGTAACCAATATTTAGCAAATGGATGAGAATAATCAGAATGGGCTTCGGACTGAGCGATTTCATTTTCATGATGAGGAAACTGTAAGTCTTGACCACCCCCATGAATATCAATCGTTTCACCCAAGTATTTCGTAGCCATTACCGAGCACTCAATATGCCATCCGGGTCTACCTTTACTCCATGGCGATTCCCAAGAAACCGCACTTTTTCCAGCTGCCTTCCATAAAGCAAAATCAATCGCATTTTCCTTTTTTTCACTCTCTTCATCAGTAATTCGTTGACTAGCGCCATCACGCAAATCGCTGATAGACTGGTCCGATAATTGGCCATACTTCTCAAATTTAGCTGTCCGATAATAGACGTCTCCTTGGCTTTCATAAGCATAGCCCTTATCGATTAAAACTTTAATAAAATCAATGATTTCTGGGATATTTTCCATAACACGCGGGTTATTGCTGGCGGGCTTAACATTAATCGCACGCATATCTTCTTTATAGGCAGCAATATACTTATCAGAAAGCTCTTTGGCTGTTAATCCTTCCTTTTCAGCTGCCTTAATAATTTTATCATCCACATCAGTAAAGTTACTGACAAAATTCACTTCATAACCGCGATACTCTAAATAACGACGAATAGTATCAAAAGCAACAGCAGAACGTGCATTACCAATATGAATATAGTTATATACTGTTGGCCCACAAAGATAAAAGCTCACTTTTCCTTCTTCTAGGGGAATAAAGTTTTCCTTTTGACGTGTTAAGGTATTAAATAATTGAATAGCCATCTTATGAACCCTCTTTCTATCATTAAACTTGAGGCTTATTATATCATTACTAGCACTTACTTTCGAATAAATATATTGGCATTTAATGAGTCCATAAAGAATTAAAAAAGCCGGAAATATTTCCGGCCAATAATTTATTGCACTTTTATGAGAAAATCATTTCAACAAGCTCTTCTGCTTCAACATTTCCTAAATATTTTTTAAGATCCATATTTTCTAGGGCCTTTAAAATACTTTGACGTTCAAATTTAACGCCAGTTATAGCATTTTCTACATCTTCAATTTCACCAAGTCCAAAGAAATCACCATAAATTTTGGTATCGGTAATCATGGCATCTTTAATGTTGAAGCGCATATCTACAAAACCGAAAGGGAATTTGTGAGAGGCTTGAATATCAAATTTTGGTGAGTGACCGTAGTTCCAATCCCAATTACCAAAACGCTCTTCACGAATTTGATAAACCTTTTCCCAGTCTTCTTTTGTCAAATGATATTCTTTAACATCTTCGCGTTTTTCAACATTAAAGATTTCTAATAAGACAAGGTCTCTGAATTGCTCAGTAGTTAACTCTTTATACTTATCATCCACGTAAGGCTTTAAGTTTGTCACCCGTGAGCGTACTGACTTGACACCTTTAGATTCAAACTTTGCTTTGTTTGGTTTTAATGCATTATTGACTTCGTCTAAATCAGAATCGAATAAAATCGTTCCATGAGCTGTCATACGCCCACGTTTAGCATACATTGCATTACCAGAGAACTTCTTGCCATCTACTAGTAAATCATTTCGGCCTAACAATTCAGCTGAAGTGGCTCCCATCTTATGTAAAGCATCAATGACGGGTTGAGTAAATGCTTTAAAATCTCTAAATGTTCCATCATCATCTTTGATAAAGCAGAATGAGAAGTTTCCTAAATCATGGTAAACGGCTCCCCCACCTGACATACGGCGAACTACTCGAATATTATGTTCATCAACATAAGCTTGATTAATTTCTTCAAAAGTGTTTTGATTACGGCCAATAATAATCGAAGGTTCATTAATGTAGAAAAGTAAAATTGGCTCATCGACTAAGCGATTCTCTACTAAATAAGTTTCCAAAGCAATATTGACACTCGCATCATAGTTATTTTCATTATCTACGAAATACATAAGTAGCCTCCTTCAAATTTGTGCATATTTATTATGACATTCCATTATTTAAAGCTCAAGAAAAAGCTCTCAAACAAAAGTGGAAACCATCGGTTTCCACTTTGTATTCACTAAAGCGATAAAACTTGCTGAATATGGTCTAAGGCTTTTTTCTTGCCTAGTACTTCAATCATATCCGGCAATTCTGGACCATGCATTTGACCAGAAACCGCAATTCGGATTGGCATAAAGAGGTTTTTCCCTTTAATACCTGTTTCCTTTTGAATTTCCTTAGTCAATGGTTTGATATTGCTAGCTACAAAATCTTCATCTGACAAAGCCTGTAATTTGCTTTGCATAGCTTGAACAACTGTTGAAGCACTCTCAGCTTGCATAATTTCTTTTGCTTCCTCACTCAGCTCTAACTTATCATTGAAGAATAAGCTAGATGCTTCAACAATCTCAGCACCATAAGAAATTTGCTCATGGTATAAGCTAACTAGCTTTTTAACCCAGGCTAATTCTTCTGCATTAGGATCAGCACTTACTTTTCCTGCTTTTTGTAAATGAGGTAATGCATAGTCTACCACTGTCTCAAGATCTGCTGCTTTCATGTAAGTGTTGTTAATCCATTCTAATTTCTTCTTATCAAATGAAGCAGGAGAAGTTGATAGACGTTCTGGGTCAAATTGTTCCACTAACTCTTGTGGCGAGAAGATTTCTTCTTCACCTTTTGGTGACCAACCTAATAAGGCAATAAAGTTAAACAAAGCCTCTGGTAAATAACCTAAGTTACGGTATTGCTCAATAAATTGTAGGATTCCACCATCACGTTTAGATAACTTTTTATTAGTTTCGGCATTAATAATTAATGTCATATGACCAAATTCTGGATATTCCCAATCAAAAGCATCATAAATCATCATTTGTTTAGGGGTGTTCGCAATATGGTCATCTCCACGTAAAACATGAGTGATCTTCATCATATGATCATCCACAGTTACAGCAAAGTTATAAGTAGGCATACCGTCTCTCTTTTGAATTACCCAATCGCCTGAAATATTTTTCGATTCAAAGCTTACAGGCCCTTTTACAATATCATCAAATTGATAAGTAACATTTGCTGGTACTCTAAAACGAACAACAGGCTGACGGCCCTCAGCTTCAAAAGTTTCTTGTTCTTCCTTGGTTAAGTGGGCATGTTTTCCCCCATAATGAGGCATTTCTCCACGAGCCTTTTGTTCTTCTCTTTCTGCTTCTAACTCTTCTTCAGTCATATAGCATTTATAAGCCAAGTCACGAGCTAATAAGTCATCAATCAAGGGTTGATAGATATGCAAACGCTCTGATTGTCTGTAAGGACCATATTCACCAGGATTAACCGGGGATTCGTCCCAATCAATACCTAGCCAAGTTAGATTGTCTAATTGGCTTTGTTCACCATGTTCTAGATTACGTTTTGTATCTGTATCTTCTGTCCGAATGATAAACGTTCCATCTTGTGAACGTGCATATAGATAATTAAACAAAGCTGTTCTCGCATTCCCAATGTGTAAATCGCCCGTAGGGCTTGGTGCATAACGCACACGAATTTTATCGCTCATTGTATTTCTCCTTTAATTCCATCTAGTCTACAAAAGCTATTGTACTCCTTCATCTAATGAGATTCAAATGCTCTTAATTTTCAAAAATTTTAGCAAAAATCATTCTACCAGCAGCTGTTTGCAAAGATGAAGTAACTACTACATTTAAATGCTTATTAATATAATTTTGGCCATCCTCAACCACTACCATGGTGCCATCATCAAGATAGGCCACCCCTTGGCGGCGTTCGGTTCCTGCTTTTATAATTTGAACTTGCATTTCCTCACCAGGTAACACTTCTGGTTTTACCGCATTGGCTAACTCATTAATGTTCAAGACAGGAACATTTTGAAATTCTGAAACTTTATTTAAATTGTAATCATTGGTTACCAAGATCGCATTTAAATCTTTAGCTAGCCTTACTAATTTCGCATCGACTTCTTCGATATCCGCATAGTCTCCTTCAAAAAAATCAATATTTATTTTGGAAGATTTTTGTAAAAGGTTTAGAATATCTAACCCACGTCTACCTTTTGCCCTTTTTAAAGAATCAGAAGCATCTGCAATATGTTGCAATTCAGATAAGACAAATTTTGGAACTAATAAACTTCCTTCTATAAAGCCTGTTTGAACCACTTCTGCTATTCTTCCATCAATAATTACACTAGTGTCTAATATCTTCAATCTTTGACCTGCTTTGACTTCGCTTTGTTTAGGTTTTTTATTCAATTCAAAAGAAGCAGATTGTAGTTTTTGGCCAGATTTTGTAAAGAGATGTAAGACTTCATCTCGGCGATTGATCATCATTTGATAACCAATCATTCCCCCTAAAACAGTCAGAACAAGCGGCATTGTACTCGATAAGAAAGGGATATCTAAAGACCCAATCGGCAACGAAAGTAAATAACCGATTAATAGTCCTAATAAAATGCCTAAAGCACCGAATAACAGATTTGGCGTTGACTGCTTTTCCAAAATAGATAGTAATTTATGAATTAATTGTTCAAAAAGCGGCGCAAGTAAAATACCTAATAACATAAAAATAAGTCCGAAAATCATACTATTCACAAAAGGATTGATTAATAATTGATGGTATAAGCGAAGACTACGCCAAATTTCTGCTCCTAAAGTATAGCCAAAACTTAAGCCAACAATCATTGATACACTAATCGTCATTTTTTTTATCATTTTTTCACCTCCTTTGTAAGAATTTTCAATTATTTAGGAAAAACGATTGAAATAGCTTGTTTGATCGTTTTAACTGGGATGACTTCAATCGATAGGTCCAGTTGTTTTAGATGCGATTGATTATTATAAGGGATAAAAACACGCTTAAAGCCTAATTTACTTGCTTCCTTAATTCGTTCTTCAATCTGATTGACTCTTCTAATTTCTCCAGTTAGACCAATCTCACCAATAAAGACATCATCTACTCTCACTTCTCGATTCCAATAGCTAGAAGCAATGCTTACAGCTATGGCTAAATCAATGGCGGGTTCATCTAAGCGAACCCCTCCAGTCGTTTTAAAAAAAGCATCTTGGTTTTGAACTAAAAGACCACAATGTTTCTCCATGACTGCTAATAAGAGCGATATACGTTGGTACTCTATTCCTGATGCGGTGCGTTTGGCGTTACCAAACACCGTCGGAGTCATTAATGATTGGATTTCAGCTAATACCGTTCGCGTCCCTTCCATGGCAGCAACAACTGTGGATCCGGTAGCACCTTCTATCCTCTCCTCTAAGAATAACTCTGAGGGGTTGGTTACTTCTACTAAACCTGTATCAATCATTTCAAAGACGCCAATCTCATTGGTAGATCCGTATCGGTTTTTTACAGCCCTTAAGATTCTGAAGCGATTATGTTTTTCACCTTCAAAGTATAAAACCGCATCTACCATATGTTCCAACATTCTAGGTCCCGCTATATTACCTTCTTTAGTTACATGGCCAACTATAAAAATAGCAATTTTATGGTCTTTGGCTATTCGCATCAAAATATTAGTCGCTGCCCGTAACTGAGAAACAGATCCCACTAAGCCTTGATTGTCTGGTGATGCCATCGTTTGAATAGAATCGATGACTACGATTTCAGGATTCACTTCTTGAATTTGAGTCACAATATTACCCAAGTCCGTATCAGATAATAAATAAAAATCTTTACCACTTAATGCCAGTCTTTCAGCTCTGAGTTTAATTTGGGTTAAACTTTCTTCACCAGAAACATAAAGGACCCGCTGTTTCAAATTAGCCAAGCGAATGGATACCTGAAGTAATAAAGTCGATTTCCCAATTCCAGGATCGCCTCCAATTAAAACTAAACCACCTGGAACAATTCCCCCGCCTAATACTCGATCGAACTCTCCCATTTTTGTATTAATTCTTTCTTCAACTTGACTTGGAATTTGATCCAATTGAGTGGCTTTGCCGACCATTGATTGTGATGTATGAGTCAAAGTAGTTGAAGTAGTGGTTGTAGGGACCAATTGTTCTTCCATTTGATTCCAACTGCCACAATTTGGACATTTTCCTAACCACTTAGGTGACTCATAGCCACAAGCTAAACACTCATACATTACCTTATTTTTTGCCATTCAACCCCTCCCTTAACCAGATGACCCAAAACCACCCTGTCGATCACTATTAACTACTTGATCGTCATCTACTTGTAGAAATTTAGAAAAAATTCCTTGAGCAATCCTTTCACCCTTATGAATGGTTCGATCCTTCAAGCCATAATTAATAAGTTGAATATATATATGTCCTTCATTTTTTTCATTATTATAATAATCTTGATCAATAATACCAATACCATTAGGTAGGGTTGTTTGGTGCTTATAACTTCCCGACGAGCGATTAACAATCTTCAAATATTCGTTTTCCATCATGTAGGCCTTTAAACCCGTTGGAACTAAAGTAGCCTGCCATAAGTCATCTTCCTTCATGGTTTCCTGACCCTTAATCATTAAAAAGGTATTATGTATTAAATAATAAACAGACTGTTTCCAAAAGGAAGGAAGTACAACCGTTTCGGCAGCTTCAATGTCATAGCCAGCTGAGTACTTGGTTTGCCGTTGAGGAATTCGAATCGCTTTATCCTTATACGAACGGATAACTTCAAAGCCCCGATTTTTCTTTTCCATTTTATTCACATCCTTTCATTCCCATGCTAAATAAGCCGTTTATATGAAAACGCTTAATAATATTATACGTGATTCTTTTAGATATATCTATCTTTAATAGTTTTAAATTTATCTTATTTCACTAGTCCCATATAGCTTTTTCATCAATCCAAACAGATACTGAGGCTTGATTAACTGGGAAAAATCCTTTTCCTTGCTCATCTAATTCTACTTTGCCTGAGTGATTATTTAGATAATCAACATAAATAGCTCCTGCATTCAATTCACCCATACTCATCTCTTTAAAACCTGCCTCACTATTAGTCATCACTACTGCTATCCCGTAGGGATGTTCTTGTGTTCCTAGACAAGTCCAGCCTACGGTATTTCGATGGTCAAAGTAATCCACTTGCTCTCCGTAAGTATGATATTTTCGCAAGTGTAGTAAAGGATCGATTTGCTCTTGATAGGATGGGGACTTCTCTCCATTTTGTACTCCATAATAATCGCCATAAAAGAGAGTAGGAAGTCCTTGCTGACGCAAAAGAATTAAAGCATAGGCATGTTGTATAAACCATTCTTCGACTTGAGACTCAAGAGATTGTCCTAGTTGTGTGTCGTGATTATTAACAAATGTTACACTGACTAATGGATTGTCCTTAACTAAGCTTCCTGCAAAAATTTTACTTAAATCATACTGATTACCCGCTTGACTGGCTTGGTATAAATTCATATGTAAGCCTACATCAAAGAGATCTAACTGATAATTAATCGATTCTAAATAATCTAATTTTTTTTCAAGATCAGGATTCCAATATTCACCAATTAAATAAAAATCATCACCTTGTGTAAAATTAATTTCTTCACAGAGTTCTTTTATATAGTGAGAATCAATATGTTTTAATGCATCGAAGCGTAAACCTTTAACTCCCGTTTCATTCACCATCCATTTTAACCACTGTTTGATATGTTCGTTTACTTCAGGATGAGAAAAATCAATATCAGCAAACATCAGATAGTCATAATTACCATAGGTACTATCTACCGATTGATCATCAGCCCAACCTTTTTCGTCGCCTAAAATTAAATAAACACCCTCTTCATTATTAGTCGCATCATAATCAATGCCACTAAAATGGTACCAGTGCCATTCAAAATCTGAGTATTTATTCGCTCTACCTGGAAAATAGAAATGGGTCCAACCTTCAATTTCATAAGGATCAGAAATCATTTCTTGACGGTTTTCAGGATTCACTTTCATCACATGAAATTTTTCTTTACCATCTGCATAAGCCTTATGATTAATCACAAGATCAGCAATTGGTAGAATATCTTTTTGTTTGAGTAATTGAATAGCCTTCAATAAGTCTTCCTTTTTACCATACTTAGTGCGCACATTTCCTGCTTGATCAAACTCGCCCAAATCCCAAAGATCATAGACTCCATATCCCACATCATTAATAGAAGTGGCTTTACAAAAAGGAGGAAGCCAGATATGATCCACACCTATTTCATACAAGTGATCTACATCATTTTGTAAGTTTATCCAATGTTTTCCTTCATTAGGCAGATACCATTCAAAATACTGCATCAATAAGTTATTTTTTTCCACTGTACTCTCTCCTTTATATACTCTTCCATTAAAACACAGGACTTAAAAATAGTCACAAATAAGCTCTTAGAGATTCTCATTTAGAATTTAAATTTACCTAATTGCGATATGATTACAAATTTTTTAGTTTTGTTTTTCGATAGGTTTCCCTTATAATTTATGCTATCATAAACAAGAATTTACGGAGTAATGCTCCATTGAGGAGGAAAACCATGCATTCATTTCAAGACAAAATAAATCGTCTTGCAGCCTTCTTATCCCTTATAACCATCCTATTAAGTCTAAGCTTAACTTTCTACTTAAACCATCTTTCTACAAAAGAAAATACCAGTCCAGAGAAAGTTACAACATCCAATCAAGCACTAATTAAAAAAAAATTACCGAGTGTAAAAAATGAAACCATTAATGAAGAAACAGCTACAGAAGAAGAAAAAATGCTGGCCCTTGAATTAAATAAATATGGTTCCAAAACAGCTTCCATTCAAGATATTCAAGAATCGATTGCTGATATTATAAGAACAGATTATCAAGGAAATATTATGAGTGCTCAACAAGATATTGTACAAGCCATCAATGAGAACCAGATGAGTATTGAAAGAGAAGGAACCCTCTTTCTCCCTGATCAGCCTTCCTTCGCTAGTAAAAACTCTTATTTACAAATGGATGTTCCATTAATTTTACAAAAGTCACCCCTTTATTCAGACATCGATTATGGCGCTAGTCAACAAGATACTTTAGGTGACAATGGTTGTGCAATCGTATCTTTAGCCATGGTATATTCTTATCTATCCAACCGATTAGTTGAGCCAGAAGAAGTGCTTGAATGGTCCGGTCACGATTATTTTTTCGAAAATGAGGGTACCTCCTGGACTATATTTTCAGATTATGCAACCGATCATGGATTTAATTTTTATAATCATGGTAATAATTTTTACTCTGCTATGGAAGCTGTCCAAAAAGGCCAAGTGGTGATTGCATCTGTCAAACCTGGTTTCTTTACCGATGTAGGTCACATTATCGTAATTCGTGGCTATGAACCTGGCTATGTCTATGTCAATGATCCCAATGATAATCCTGAAAAAATGTATAGTTTCCAGCCCATTAATGAGCAAATTTTGCTAGATGAAGGATTAAACTACTGGTCTTTTTATAATGATTAAATTTAATTTCATAGAAATAAACCGTTAGGAGTTTTCAATCTTTATGAATAATTACAAACTCGCTTCCAAAGGTGCAGTGATTGGAATTACAGTTTATTTATTACTGACAACAATCAAGTTAACTACCGCTTCAATCTTTAAAGCAAATTCTTTACAAGCTGATGGTCTGAATAACTTATCAGACATTATTGCCTCTTCTGCTGTGTGGATTGGATTATATTTAGCAAAGAAGCCTGCTGATCATAACCATAAATTTGGACATGAAAAATACGAAATTATATCCAGTTTCATTGTCTCTTTGCTAATGTTCACAATTGGCTTTCAAGTAATTCTTTCAGGAATGAGTCAACTTTTTTCCAAAGACTATTCACAAACAAGCCAACAAGTTCTTCTTACTACACTTCTTTCAATCGTAATTCTGACTTTAACGAAGTCCTATTTAAAAAAATTAGCCACCCAATCAAATTCTGTCGGTTTAAAAGCTACTGCTAAGGATATGCAAGGTGACTTACTTATTTCAATAGCAACTCTTATCGGAAGTTTATGTGTCAGCTGGGGCTTTCCTATTATCGATACGTTTCTTTCAATTACAGTGGGCATTATTATTATACTGTCTGCCTTTGAAGTCTTTAAAGAATCGACTTTTACTTTATCAGATGGATTTGACCCTGAAACATTATTAATTTATGAAAAATGTATTCTCTCCCACCCTGATGTGATTGCTATTAATTCCATTCGCGCAAGAATGGCTACACAACAGATCTATTTAGATGTTACCATTGCTTTAGATCCGAGTATGTCCGTCTATCAATCACATTGTATTACAGAAGAAATCGAAGCTATCTTACAAGATCAATTTCAAATTAAAGATATCGACATTCATGTTGAACCCTATGAATAAATTAAAGCGGCTGGAACAAAAATGCTTCTCAGCCGCCTCAAAATTTTCAGCGAGCCTAGATTGGAAAGTGACTTTCCAATCTAGGCTCGCTACTTTGCATATTTACGTAGATTATTGACCACAAATATCAGCTTGACTTCGATCTTCACCTTATCTTTATCGCAAAGGGGGTGGCGAGTAAAATCTAACTTCGCTTTTTCTTTTCCGTTTACAAGCGCTTCTCAATCGTAACAAGGGCTTCCAGGAAGGTGTCGGCTTGATCGAAAGACATGGTTTATATTTTTAAAGAAAAAGTCCGATTAACGATTGTCTCGTTGACCGGACTTTCTTTAATTATTCAAGGATTTTGTCCCAGCCCCTTTATTTTTTGTAAAATTATGCTCGCGTTCTTTCTATTATGACAGCATTTCCTTGTCCGCCACCTATACATAAGGTCGCTAATCCTCTTTCCACATTACGTATCTTCATTTCGTGAATCAGGGTGACAAGAATTCTCGCTCCACTACAGCCAATTGGATGCCCTAAAGCAATAGCTCCTCCATTAACATTAATGATTTCGTCCTTAATTCCTAATGCTCGATTGACTACTAAAGATTGGACTGCGAATGCTTCATTTCCTTCGATTAAATCCATATCTTCAATGGTTAAACCGACATTATTTAAAGCATTTTGAGTAGCTGGAATAGGTCCTGTTCCCATTAAAGAGGGTTCAACGCCTGCTTTACCTATTGAACGAATACTAGCCATTATTTCTAGTCCTAACTCTTTCGCTTTACGCTTAGACATTAGGAGTAAGACAGCAGCACCATCATTAATAGTTGAGGAATTGCCTGCAGTCACAGTCCCATTCTCTTTAAAAACTGGCTTCAATTTTTCTAAGTCGGCAAGAGTTTGTCCCATGCGAATATTTTCATCCTCTTCAAAAACAACTTCTTGACCACGCTTCATTTGGACAATAGGAATAATTTCTTGCTTAAACCGACCAGAAGAATAAGCTTTTTCAGCTTTCTTTTGACTGCTTAACGCAAATTCATCTTGTTCTTCGCGACTGATTTGATATTTTTCAGCCAAGTTTTCAGCGGTTACTCCCATGTGATAACCTTCAAAAGCATCAGTCAAACCATCAAAAACTAAAGTATCCACTACCCTATCATTGCCTAGCTTGGAGCCCCAGCGATGATTGGAAAGAATATGAGGGGCTTGACTCATATTTTCACAACCCCCCGCCACCACAATTTCATTTTCACCTGTCATAATAGACTGGCTAGCTAACATAACAGCTTTCATTCCGGATCCGCAAACTTGATTGATAGTTGTAGCAGGTGTTTTGAAATTAATACCAGATTGAATAGCTATTTGACGAGCAACGTTTTGACCTAAACCTGCGGACAAGACATTTCCCATGAAAACTTCATCAACTAAAGAAGGATCGAGAGTGATATTATCAAGCATCCTTTTGAGTAACTGACTAGTCATTTCCACTGCCGAAACATCTTTCAAACTTCCGCCAAATCTTCCTATAGCTGTTCGATTTGCTGAAACAATCACTACTTCCTCTAAATTCATAAAATCCTCCTAAATTTCTTACTGCGAATAAAATTAGCTAAATAACCTTTGCAACCATGACTTTGACTTAATTGATTCGTTTTGTTCATCATCTTCATCCGAAGAAACTTTCATCGATTGAGCTACTTTATCTTCTATTCCCAGATGTTCAATAGTCTCTATTAAATGATTATTCTTCTTTTCTGTCAAGAGCATTAGCTGCTGTTGCTGGTCGACTAATTGCAGTAAATCATTAATTTGTTTATTTTTTTCTTTTAGTTCATTAATAAGAACATTTCTTTCTTTTTCATCCTTCAACCATTTTTCTTTCAGTTGTTCTTTGACAGCCTTTTCAATATAAGTTCTAATGGCTTGTTGCTGTTTTTTTAGATCCGTATCATCTGACATCAGATTTTTTTTTATAGTATTTGAAGAGCCTTTTTCTTTTACTTCTTCGTTTTCACTTGACTTTTCGTTTTTTGAGTCACGTTCATTTTCAAGGACAATTGAGATTTGCTTCGCCAGTTCAGGATCATAAGAAAAATCACGCTTGAGTTCTGTCAAATGATCTAGGGATTCAGTATTTTCCTCACCTGGTTTATCTTTTATACTTTCTTCATAATTCTGACTTTTTTCTTTTGTCACTTCATTTTTATTTTCGGCTTTGGCTTTGACTGTTTCTTCTATTTGAGTGTCAAATGTATCTGTCATAAAAGATTTTAATAGCTTTTGCTGTTCTTTTGTAAAAACCAATCTGTTTTCTTCATTATACACTTTCTCCTCATTAGGAATCTTTTTTGCATGATAATAGATCAATTGTCGAGTAACTTCTAATTCATCAGCAAATTCCTGGGCTGTTAAATATTCTTCCATATTATCTCCTCGTATTCTATCTTTCAAATCACTACTCTTTGTCAAATAACAAAAGAACCTTTTACTATATTATACAGTAAAAGGTTCTTTTTGATAGGATAAACTTGAAAACTTATTATACTCTTTTTTAAAAAGTAGTTTGACAGTATCTCTTGCACCTGCTCTATTTTTAGCAATAATTACTTCTACCGTATTATCTGGTAAATCGTCCTTGTGTCCTTCGTCTGCATCACCATTTTGCTGGTGATAATCCTCACGGTAAAGAAAAGCGACAATATCTGCATCTTGTTCAATTGAACCCGACTCGCGAATATCACTTAAAATAGGTCGCTTATTTTGCCTTTGTTCCAGACCACGAGAAAGTTGTGATAAGGCAATTACTGGAACCGATAATTCCTTAGATAGTTTCTTTAACTGACGCGAAATTTCTGAGACTTCTTGTTGGCGGTTTTCTCTTCCATTTCCATCAATAAGTTGTAAATAGTCAATAACGATTAAACCTAAATCAGGATTTTCTTGTTTTAGACGACGACACTTAGCCCTAATTTCTGAAACACGTATACCAGCTGAGTCATCAATATAAATAGGAGCTTCTCTTAATATATCAGTTGCTACCGTGAAACTTTTCCATTCATCATCCGTCAATTGCCCTGTTCGTAGATTCGATGCATGTATACTTCCTTCTGCACAAATCATCCGATATACCATGTCTAATGCACTCATCTCTAAGGAGAAAATTACAACTGGAACCTTAGATTTAGTTGCGACATTCTGTGCTATATTTAAGGCAAATGCTGTTTTACCAACAGAAGGTCTAGCGGCAATAATAACTAACTGATCGGGTTGAAAACCACTAGTTAATTTGTCCAGCTCATGATAACCAGTAGGAAGACCAACAACATCGCGTTTTTCCTCTGCTAATTTTACGATATTATCAAAAGCCTCGGCTATCAATTGCCTCATCATTTGAGGTCTATTACTCTGAGAGCCTTCTCCTATTGATAAAATTAACTTTTCACTTTGATCGATGATCTCTTCTATTGCATTTTCTTCATCATAAGCAACTTGAGAAATTTTCGATGATGCATGAATGAGTTGTCGCAATATAGATTTTTCTTTAACAATTCTGGCATAATTTTCAATATTAGCAGTGGTCGGAGTGAAACCTGTTAGTTCAACAATATATTCATAGCCTCCGACATTTTCTAGTTGATCCAAAGCATCTAATTGATTCTTTAACATCAAATGGTCTAAGGTATTGTCGCGATCAAAAACTCTCTCCATAGCTGCAAAAATTTGCTGATGGGCTACTTTATAAAAGTCCTGCTCTTGTAAAAGTGTTTGAACAGTTGCTAATTTCTTTGGATCTAATAAAAGACCACCTAAGACAGATCTTTCTGCTTCAATATTTTGAGGTGCTTGCATCTGATTCATTTGCGAAATATCCATCGTCTCACCTCTTTATATTTTATCTAAACTGCTTCGACTTTTACACGAATAGTTGCTATTACTTCGGTGTGCAATTTAACCGGAACATTGTGGAAACCTAAGGATGAAAGGTTATTTTCTAACTCAATTTTACGTTTATCTACTTCTATGTCGTATTGTTTCTTTAATTCTTGTGCTATTTGTTTAGAAGGGATGGTTCCAAATAAACGACCATCTTCACCTGATTTAGCTGAAATGATAACGATGGTTTCTTCTTTTTCAATTTGTACTTTTAAATCTTTTGCCTCTTGCAATGCTTCCGCTTCCAACTTTGCTTGAGCTTTCTTTTGTGCTTTGAATTCACTCATTGCTTTAGCATCAGCTACTTTTGCTAAACCATTTTTAATTAAGTAATTATTAGCATAACCATCTGAAACATTTATAATCTGACCCTTTTTACCTTGCTTACGAACATCTTCTAACAAAATGACTTTCATTTTTAGTCCTCCTTAACATTAATTACCTTAATTAATTGTTCTTCTACTTCTTGGATTGTTTGGTCTTTTATCTGTGTTGCTGCGTTAGATAAATGACCTCCACCTCCAAGCTTTTCCATAATAACTTGGACATTTATTTTCCCCAAGCTTCTAGCTGAAATACCTATTTCGTTCTCATGGCGTTTATAAATAACAAATGAAGCTTCAATTTGATCAATTCCTAACAAATCATCAGCTGTTTGAGAAGCTAAGACATTGTCCACTACTATATCTTCATCCGTTACTGTTACCGCAAAGACCTTATCGATTATTTCAGTATTCTCAATCAAGCGATTTTTAATTTTAATGCTTTCTAAACTTTCTTTTAACAGATGCTTAATTTTTATATTATCTGCACCCATAGACTTTAAATATGCCGCTGCTTCAAAAGTTCTCGACCCGGTCCTTAAAGAAAATTGATTGGTATCAATAATTATACCAGCTAGCATAACTGTTGCAAGCATTTCATCAATTGCATTTTCCTTTTCATCCATCACACTAAAGTATTCCGTGAGTAATTCGACCGCTGATGAAGCCGAAGGTTCTAAATAACTTAGCACACAATTTTTGGGGAATTCTTCTGCCTGGCGATGGTGATCAATGATAACAATATCGTAGTCAAAAAAGATAGACTCAGCTTGTGAAATCATCGCTCGATGATGGTCTACCAAAATTAGTAGAGTTTTTTCATTTAAGTAGTTATCTAAATCTGCTTCTTCAATGAAAACTTCTTCATCAGACTTCTCGAAGTACTCATTATTAATAATCCCTTTTATATCTTGGTTGAGTTCATCTCTATCAATCAGAATTTTGGCTTGGCGATCAAAAGATTTTACAATTTGTCTGACAGCTAAGGCTGAACCAATTGAATCTAAGTCTGGTGACTGATGTCCACTAATTAAAATTCGATCATAAGTCAATACCGTACTTTTAAGCGCCTGGAAAAACATTTTACTGCGTATATCCGAACGGTTTTCTGTAAAACTAGTCTTTGCGCCATAGAACCTTGCTTTTCCTTCTATTTCACGAATGACAACTTGGTCTCCGCCACGACCTAGTGCTAAGTCTAGGTTTGATTTAACCTGCTTAGAAACTTCAATTATATTTTGTTGAGTATTTCGACTATAAGAAAAAGCGAGAGAAAGCGATATAGGAATTTTTCGACTGGTATAATACTCTTTAATAGCTTCAATGGATTCAAACTTTTCTTTTTCGAGTTCATTTAAAGAACTCTCATTCAACAAAAGTAGAAACTGATCTTCATCAGTTTGCTTTAAGTAAATTTGATAATGATCTGCCCAGCGATTAAGACGACTGATTAAATCAGATTCAAATTTTGCACTTGCTTCATCATCCATCGCATAAATGAGATCATCAAAATCATCTAATAATAAAGATCCCATTACTAGAATGGATTCACCGATTACTTTTTGAATTTCGATATCTTGTGTAATGTCATAAAGATAAAGTGCTTTATATTCATGATGATGTAAGGCTCGGTAATAACCATTAGTTAAAGACACTTCTTGCCATTGACTCATATTACTTTGTCCTAGAATTTGTGTCAATTTCCCATCCACTTTTTCAATTTTTTCACCAATAATATCCTGTTCAAAAATCTTCTTAATAGCTGGGTTAGTCCACGTTACTCTTTCTTCTTGATCATAGAGTATTACTCCTATTGGAGCATTATATAGGGCATATTCTTGCGCTAAAGAAGCATTTTCTGACATATGACTCGCCATCTTCGTTAAATCCTTAATAAAACCTTTAATATTAAAGGTAAAAAATAGAATGATGATACTAAGGAAAATTAGTAATAATACACCTATACGCCACTCTAATTTAAAGGCTACTCCAATTAAAACTATATAAATTAATAAAATAGAATAAATCTGCCAAGAAATTTGAAGCGAATGGAAGTAATCAAAAAATTCTTTTAGTTTTATTTTTTTAAACACAGTACACCTCGTAGTATTAATATCACTTATTTTATCATATTTAAGTGAAATGTTCTATCTACTAATTAATTACTTAATGTTTCACGTGAAACAAAAAAACCACCCAAAGGGTGGTCAAATATTATTCTTGAACGGTAAATGGTAATAAAGCCATGATCCGTGCGCGTTTAATTGCATTAGTCAATGTACGTTGATGCTTTGCGCAAGTACCTGTTACACGACGAGGTAAAATTTTGCCTTTTTCTGAAATAAATCTTTTTAAAAGATCTGTATCTTTGTAATCAATATAATCGATATGATTAGCGCAGAAATGACAAACTTTTTTTCTACGTCTTCCTCCACGACGTTGTGCCATGCATTTTCCTCCTCTACATTATTCTAAAATGGTAGATCATCTTCAGAAATATCCACCTTCTGACTGTCACCAAATGGATTACTATTTTGACTGAAGTCTTGATTAAAACTAAAATCATTACTATTCGTTTGATTTGGTTGTTTGTATGATTGATTACCATCGGAAACTGGACGTTGTTCAGTCACTGATTTTGGTTCTAATAAGTGAAAGTTACTTACAACAACTTCAGTAACATATACTCTCTGTCCTTGTTGATTATCATAACTTCTTGTTTGGATACGACCTTCGACTCCAATTTGAGAACCTTTACGGGTAAAGTTAGCTAAATTCTCAGCAGCTTTACGCCAAATCACACAATTAATAAAATCTGCTTCACGCTCACCTTGTTGATTGGTAAAACTGCGATTTACAGCTAGTGTAAAACTTCCAACTGGAGTTCCTGAAGAAGTATAGCGTAAATCAATTTCCTTGGTTAAACGCCCAACTAATTGTACGGTATTCATAATTTTCCTCCTACAAGTGTTTCACGTGAAACA
This sequence comes from Facklamia sp. P12950, assembly GCF_050409465.1. Taxonomy (NCBI): domain Bacteria; kingdom Bacillati; phylum Bacillota; class Bacilli; order Lactobacillales; family Aerococcaceae; genus Facklamia; species Facklamia sp. P12950. Next base: position 50,707 of record NZ_JBNUPK010000003.1, on the reverse strand, counting down.
TAGTGATTATTCTTCTACTTTTGTAATCATATGGCGTAAGATATCACGGTTGATTCGTGCTAGACGATCGAACTCGTTGATCCCTTTAGCATCATCAGCGGTTAAAGTAATTAAGTGGTAAACACCTTCACGATAATCGTTGATCTCGTATGCTAAACGTTTCTTAGCCCAGTCTTTTGATTCGACAACTTCTGATCCTTGATCGACTAAGATTTGATCGAAACGAGCAATTAATTCTTTTTTTGCTTCGTCGGTCATATCTGGACGAATAATATAAAGGATTTCATATTTAGTTGGTTGACTCATGACTGCACCTCCTTTTGGTCTAATGGCTCCATAGAGCAAGGAGTTAAGCTATTAAGCTATTAACTCACATTTAATAATTTTATCACTCTATTTTTAAGAAATCAATCTAATTTTTCTATTCCTCTGAATTTTCTATTGAATTATCAGATTCCGACATATCTTCTTCTGTATTTTCTTCATCTTTTTCAATGACAACAATTTTATCAACGATAGAATCATCATCTAATCGAATAACCTTAACTCCCAAGGTATCTCTTGAAGCGGTTGAAATCGAATCGATATGAACACGAATGACGACTCCTTCATTGGTCATGATTAGTAAATCTTCATCACCATCAACAGTGACTAAACCAGCTAATTTACCACTCTTTTGAGAGATATTAGATGTTTTTACACCTTTACCGCCTCGGTTTTTAATAGCATATTGGTTAGATTCAGTTCGCTTACTGTAACCATTTTCTGTCACTACAAGAACTTGCTTATCATCATCTAAAATAGCAGCACCAATAACATAATCTCCTGAACGGAGTCTCATACCTCTGACACCTGAGGCTGTCCGACCCATATCACGGACATCATTTTCATTAAAGCTAACGGCATAACCATTATTAGAACCAATGATAATATTTTTTTGTCCATCAGTAATTAATACATTCACTAACTGATCATTTTCTCTTAATTTAATAGCAATTAAACCATTGGTACGAATGTTATAGTATTCACTTACTAAAGTACGCTTAACGGTCCCATTTTTAGTAACAAACAAGAGATGAGTGTCTTCATCATCAGCTTCTCTACGAATATTAACTATATCTCTTACATACTCTTCTTTATCTAAGTTTAAGAGGTTAATAATAGGTAAGCCCTTCGAAGTTCTTCCATATTGAGGTATATCGTAACCCTTAGCGCGATAAACCTTACCAAAATTAGTGAAAAAGAGGAGGGTATCATGGGTGGAGGCAGAAACTAAGCTTTGAATGGAATCCTCGTCACTCACTCCCATTCCTTTAACCCCTCTACCACCTCGATTTTGAACACGGAACTCATCTTCAGTCATACGCTTAATATAACCAGAAGTGGTTAAAGCAATCAAAATATCTTCCTCATCAATTAAATCTTCATCTTCAAGAGACTGAATTTCACCCAATTTGATTTCAGTTCTTCTTGGATCATTATATTTCTTAAGTATTTCTCTTAATTCATCATGAATAATTTCATAAATTCTTTCTTGAGAAGAAAGTATTTCAGTCAAGCGAACAATCAATTCTTGTAAATCTTTTAGCTCGGCATCGATTTTTTCTCGTTCTAATCCAGTTAAGCGAACCAATCGCATATCTAAAATAGATTGTGCTTGAATTTGCGAAAATTCAAAACGATTAATCAATTCTTGCTTAGCTGTTTCTGAATCGTGGGAAGAACGAATAATAGCAATAATCTCATCAATGACATCTAAGGCTTTTTGTAGACCTTGTAAAATGTGAGCCCGATCTTCTGCTTTTCCTTTTTCAAATTTAGTCCGTCGCGTAATCACTTCAACTTGATGGGCTAAATATTTTTCAAGAATTTCTTTTAAATTTAGTATTTTAGGAACTCCGAAATCAATCGCTAGCATATTAATACCAAAGTTAGTCTGTAAAGGAGTATGTTTATATAAGTTATTTAGAATAACATGAGCAGAAGCGTCTCGACGTGCTTCAACTACAATCCGCATACCTTCACGACCAGACTCATCAGCAATATAGGAGATACCATCAATTCGCTTATCACGACCCAATTCAGCAATTCTTTCAACTAATTTAGCTTTATTTACACCATAAGGTAATTCTTTAATAATAATTCGCTCACGGTCTTGATTATTACCAAAGTATTCAATTTCAACTTTACCGCGAATTGTGATTTTTCCTTTACCTGTCCGATAAGCTTGGCGAATACCTGATTTTCCAACAATAATTCCACCAGTAGGAAAATCAGGACCCGGTAAAGCTTCCATCAATTCATCCACAGTCGCTTCTGGATTACGCATAAGAATTTGTAAAGCGTCAATGACTTCTTCTAAATTATGCGGTGGTATATTGGTTGTCATACCAACTGCAATACCAGAAACTCCATTAACTAAAAGGTTAGGGAAACGACTTGGTAATACAACCGGTTCTTTTTCTTCTTGAGAATAATTTTCTTGGAAATCAATTGTATCTTTATTAATATCTCTTAACATTTCTAGAGTGATTTTAGCCATTCTAGCTTCAGTATACCGCATTGCAGCTGCACCATCACCATCGACTGAACCAAAGTTACCGTGGCCATCAACTAACATTTGGCGGTAGGAGAAGGGTTGCGCCATCCTTACCATGGCTTCATAGATTGCAGAGTCACCGTGAGGGTGATACTTACCCATAACATCCCCAACAATTCTGGCTGACTTCTTATGTGGTTTATCAGGTGTAACACCTAATTCATTCATACCATATAGAATACGACGATGAACAGGTTTTAATCCATCACGAACATCTGGTAGGGCTCTTGCGACAATTACTGACATAGCATAGTCCAAAAATGAATTACGCATTTCATCAGGTAAATTGATTTCTTCAAAAGATTGTTTGCTAACATCAAAATGATCTTCCGTCATGACTAACTCCTTTCAAGGGTAATTCTATACATCCAAGTTACGTACATAGACTGCATTTGTTTCAATAAAGACACGACGGGGTTCTACTTCTTCTCCCATCAACATAGACATCACTGCATCCGCTTCTACTGCATCATCAACAGTTACTCGCTGCATCCGACGATTTTCAGGATTCATCGTTGTTTCCCAAAGTTGATCTTCATTCATTTCTCCAAGACCCTTATACCTTTGTAATGAATACCTAGTATTTGGATTTTCTTTTTCCCATTGGAGTAATTGCTCATGTGTATCTAAATAAATCTCTTTTTTACCAACTTTTAATTTATAGAGTGGCGGAAGTGCAATATAAACATAGCCTGCATCAATCAAAGGACGCATATAGCGGAAAATAAGCGTTAATAATAACGTACGAATATGCGCACCATCGACATCTGCATCGGTCATAATGATTAGTTTATGATAACGGGCTTTGCTCACATCAAATTCTGCTCCAAAACCAGTGCCCATGGCAGTAAATAGCGAGCGAATTTCAATGTTACTCAATATACGCTCCATTGAGGCCTTTTCAACATTTAAGATTTTCCCTCTAATTGGTAAAATAGCCTGATACATTCTTGAACGGCCTTGTTTAGCCGAACCACCTGCTGAATCTCCCTCGACAATAAATAGTTCGCATTTTTCTGCGTCTTTAGAAGAACAATCCGCTAATTTACCAGGTAAGTTTGCGATTTCTAAACCGGATTTACGACGGGTCATCTCCCTAGCTCGCTTGGCAGCCATTCGTGCTTTTGAAGCTAGAATTCCTTTATCTAAAATCAAACGTGCAACTTTAGGATTTTCCAATAAAAATGTTTCAAAATGTTGAGAGAAAAGGCGATCTGTTACAGTTCGTACTTCAGAATTCCCTAATTTTGTCTTAGTTTGACCTTCAAATTGAGGATCTGGATGTTTAACCGAAATAACAGCTGTCAGACCTTCACGAGTATCCTCTCCAGATAAGTTATCATCACCATCTTTAAGTAAGTTATTTTTACGACCATAGTCATTAATAACCCGTGTTAAAGCTGTTTTAAAACCTGATTCATGTGTTCCTCCTTCATAAGTGTGAATATTATTAGCAAAAGACAGTAAATTTAATTGGTAAGCATCTGTATATTGTAGAGCGATTTCAACAGCAATACCATCTTGTTCACCTTCAATATAGATAGGTTCATCAAAAATTAATCCCTTGTCTTCATTAAGATAAGAAACGTATGATTTAATTCCACCATCAAATAAATAACTATCATCAGCTTCGCGATCCATCCGTCGATCTTGTAAAGAAATGCGTAAACCTTTATTTAAGAAAGCTAGCTCATGGATACGCTCATTTAATATTTCATACTTAAAATCCGTTGTTTCGGTAAAGATTGACGGATCCGGTACAAAATTAACTTTAGTACCTGTTTCCGTTGCTTCTCCAACCACCTTTAACTCAGATACAATAGCTCCTCTTTCAAACTTAATTTGATGAACTTTTCCATTACGTGAAACCTCCACTGATAGTTCGCTTGATAAAGCATTCACAACAGAGGCTCCTACACCATGGAGACCACCTGAAACTTTATAACCGCCACCACCAAACTTGCCACCCGCATGCAAAACGGTGTAAACCGTTTCAACAGCAGGTCTGCCTGTTTTAGATTGAATATCGATCGGGATTCCACGACCATCATCTGTTACCGAAATAGAACCATTCGCTTCTATGACTACTTCAATTTGACTACAATAGCCAGCTAAAGCTTCATCAATAGAATTATCAACAATTTCCCAAACTAAATGATGTAATCCAGTACTCGCAGTAGATCCAATATACATTCCTGGTCGTTTACGGACAGCTTCCAATCCTTCTAATACTTGGATTTGTTCAGCATCATATTGGGGTTGAGTTACATTTTTCTTGTCGTTATTTTCTGCCATTTGTATCCTCCTATTGAACTTTACCTTTACTTATATGTCTTATTGAAGAATTTTTTAGCTCTTGAATATGAATATTTTCAATACTAGCTGTGGTTAAAATTGTTTGAACTTTCCCTTCGATTTTACTCATCAAAATAAATTGACGATGATCATCTAACTCGGACAGAACATCATCTAATAAAAGAACTGGATAATCTTGATCAATTGTATAAAATAAATCCAATTCAGCTAACTTTAAACTAAGAACAACTGTTCGTTGTTGGCCTTGTGAGGCAAATTGCTGAGCTGAATTTCCATTAATATTAAAAATTAAATCGTCTCGATGAGGTCCATATATGGTAGCTCCTTGATGGATTTCCCTTTGAATAGACAATTTGAACAATTCACTCATTTGATCTTTAATTAAATCAATCTTCTCATAATCAAGTTTAGAAGAGGAAGACTTATAGACCATTGATAAGCTATCTCTTTCATTAGAAAGTTCATAATGAATCGGGTGAGCCATTGCTTCTAAATCTTTAACAAATTGCAAACGATATTTAATTACTTGGCTTCCTGCATCAATTAGCTGATCAGTTAAGATGTCTAAATAAACTGGATCATAAGTATGTTTTTCACGCGCTTGCTTTAAATAAGCATTTCTTTGTTTAAGTAAGCGATGATATTCTAATAAATTTTGTAGGTAGATGGGATGGGTTTGACCGAGTTCTGTATCTAAAAACTTTCTTCTTAGACTTGGAGACCCCTTAACTAATTGCATGTCTTCGGGAGAAAAGAGGATAACATTTAATTTACCTATAAATTGAGAAAGTCTCTTTTGATCGAGGTGATTGTATTTAGCAATCTTACCCTTATCATTTAATATGATTTCTAAAGGAAATTGAGAGTTTTTAGTGGTTATTTGGCCGACTATCTTTGCATAATCTTCTTCCCAACTAATCATTTCTTGATCATGATTGGTTCGATGACTCTTAGCCAAAGACAACAAAAAAATGGCCTCAAGGATGTTAGTTTTTCCTTGGGCATTTTCACCAGCTAAAATAGTTAGACCGTCATGAAAATCAATCGAAAGCTCTTTATAGTTCCTAAAATTGGTTAAATTTAATTCTTTTATTTTCATAAGCTATCTTATTGATCTACGACATCTACTATTAATTCATCCTGAACAAACTCCACACGGTCTCCAGGATATAATTTTTTTCCTCGTCGATTTTCTGATTCGCCATTTAAATAGACAGTAAATTCACCTAAGTACCATTTAGCCATTCCACCACTGGATATTAAATCTACTATTTTTAATAATTGGCCGAGTGTTACATGGTCACTATCTATTTTGACTTTTTTATGTTCCATTTGGCCACCTCATTAGTAATTTATTAGATTCATTATACTACTAAATAGCTTAAATCTCAAATTTTTGGCGAAAAAATGCCATTTTAAATAAATTTGACCTTCAGAGTATAAAAAGCTTATTTAAGTTAAATTAGGCTTAAATGCTAAATAATGGCAAAAAATAAGCAGGTCGTTTATTAGACCCGCTAAAAAGTTTTAATGTGTACGAACTGGTGTTAATAATTGCAGTAAATCATTGTGGGGTAATTCACTCTTTACACTTGGTGTTATAAGCATTGGACGAACTGCTGAATTAAATTGAATGGTAATTTCTATATCGCCAAAAGATCTTAAAGCTTCTTTCATATAGTCAGGGTTGAATGAAATCTGAAGCTCTTCACCATTTGAGGAAACAAATTGAATTTCTTCTGCCACATTCCCTATTTCATTTCCTTTTACAAATAACTCGATATGGTCTGTTTGAATATCTAATTGGACAATATTATTTTTTCCTTCATGTGACATTAAAGAGGCCCGTTCAATTGCTTGCAGAAAATCAGCCGCATTTAAGACGATTTCTGTTTCAGATGAATTAGGAATTAACCGATCAGTAGCAGGGTAATTACCCTCCAGTAAGCGTGAATAAATTGTTATGTTTTCGAAAGTAAAAATAATTTGTTGATTCGATATAGTCATCATTAAATCAGCATTATCAGGAACTATTCTAGCCAATTCAATCATTGTTTTTTTAGGAACAGTGATTGCTTCTAAATGATGCGAATTCTCAGTTAATTTTAAAGGAATTTCTCTTTGGCTTAAACGATGGCTATCTGTTGCCACTCCCACTAAGTAATCTTTTTCTAGCATTAAGTGAAGTCCTGTTAAAATTGGACGTGATTCTTGATTAGAAGCTGCAAAAATAGTCTGATGAATCATATTTTTAAAAGTAAGTGTTGGAAGTTGAATTTGATGATCTAGGTCAATAATAGGCAAACGAGGATACTCATTTCCATCAATACCAACAATTTGGAATTTTGCATTACCAGATTGAATAGTTGCTTTAAATTGATCATCTACACTCACTATTACCTCATCTTGTGGTAATTTTTTAATAATTTCATTTAATAAACGTGCAGGTAATACAATTTGGCCTGTTTCTTCAATTTGTAAATTAGCTAAGGGTTCATCAACTGAAATATGACTTTCGATAGATATATCAGCATCGCTACCTATTAAAGTCATTCCATTACTATCTAAAGATAATTTAATTCCATATAGAATGTTAATGGTTGTTTTAGAAGGAATAGCTCTTTGAACATTATTTATTTGTTGAGTAAAAGCAGATCGGTTAATTGTAAATTTCATAATTTTCTCCTTTATAAATAATTATTATATATCTAAGTAATAATAGTAGGGCTTGTTGATAGAGTGTATAAGTGATAAAGAGTTCTACAAACTAGGCTTTAGCATTGTTGATGACTATGTGTAAAGATGATTTTTTATAGTAGACTTATCCACATTCTTTATTCTAGCATCTGTTTGATTGTTGCAATTTCATGTTTGAGGGTAGTATTACTTTTAAGATCTTCAGAGATTTTTTCATAAGCATGGATAACCGTCGTATGGTTTTTATTACCGAAAGCTTCACCAATTTTAGGAAAAGATAGTTCTGTTAATTCACGTGTAAGATACATAGCAATTTGACGAGCAGTAACGATTTCTTTGTTCCTTTTCTTTCCTTTAATTTGTTCAGTGGATATTTTATAAAATTGACTACAAGTAGAAATGATAGATTCGGCATCAATTACCTTTTCTTTTTGCTCTCCAAAAATAGAAGAGAGAGCTTCTGCGGCTAAATGACTTGTAATTTCTTTGCCCTCTATAGCTGCATAGGCAAAAACTCTCATTAAAGCTCCTTCTAATTCACGTATGTTTGTATCTACATTATTAGCGATATATGTGAGAGTTTCAGAATCAATATCCAATCGATTATTTGCAGCCTTTTTTCTAAGGATAGCGATACGAGTTTCCAAATCAGGAGGGGTAATGTCGGTTGATAATCCCCATTTGAATCGTGAAATAAGCCTTTCCTCGAGATTATCAATATTATTTGGTAAACGGTCTGAAGTTAAAATAATTTGTTTATTATTATTATAAAGTTCGTTAAAGGTATGGAAAAATTCTTCTTGAGTGGCATCTTTTTTCGATAAAAATTGAATATCATCGATCAATAAGACATCTATTTCACGATACATTTCCCTAAATTTTTTTTGAGAACCGTTTTGAATACTGGTAATAAAATCATTAACAAAAGATTCACTGGTTGCATATTTAATTTTAGTAGAAGGGTTTTTACGTAGGATATCGTTACCTATAGCTTGCATTAAATGAGTTTTTCCTAAACCTACACCACCATAAATTAAAAAGGGATTGTAAGTTTTTCCTGGACCATCACTCACTGCCAGGGCAGCTCCTGCAGCCATTTTATTATCTTCACCAATCACAAAGTTTTCAAAGGTATAAGAAGGATTTAATTTTGAGTCAGAAAAGCTTGGAAGACTATCTGTCTCTCCTTGCTTATCAATCGATTTCAAAAGCATGGGTTCATTTTGCTTGCTTTGATAAATTATAAATTGAGGTTCATATTCAATACCATATCGTTCACGACTATATTGCAATATATAGTTTACCAAATGATTTTCCCAATATTTTTTAGTCATCGGATTAGGAACTGCAATCGTAATTGATTGATTACCAATTCGAGTAGGGATTGAAGGTTCAACCCAGGATCGATAGGAAGAAGTGGACAGGATTTCTTTTAAATAATCTTGAACTCCTTGCCAAAAAAGATCTTTTTCATCCATTCATTTCACCTCGAATAAGTTAATATAGTTAAGATTATTGTATCATATTTAGAGTTTTCCACAAGTTGAGAATGTGTAAAAAGCTCTATCCACATACTCACATTTAAGTTATCCACATGTTAATTAAATGTGTGGATAAAAAAATAGTTTAGTAAACATTAAGTAGATTTGTGCAAAAGAAAAAAATAACAATTCCTATGTCATCAACTTTCTTAAAGGTTTAAATAATGTTTTCAACAGAGTTTGTGGATAAAATAATATTTATTGACAAGCTTAGAAAATGTGGATAATTTTATCCTCTAGTTTGTTAAAAGAAGTTTATTTTTTTAGGGTTTGTTTAAAAACTGTGGATAAGTTGTTGACAATTGTTAAGATTTTACATCGATTGAGATATTTAATAGAATATTAAAAAACACTTGACTTTAAAGGAGTCATTCTTATAAACTATTCTAGTATTGTTTATATTTAGCAACAAGGAGGTGTATTGCATGACTAAGAGAACATACCAACCTAAAAAACGTCAACGTAGTAAAGAACACGGTTTTCGTAAACGCATGTCAACAAAAAATGGACGTCGTGTATTAAGCAAGCGCCGCTTAAAAGGACGCAAAAAGTTAACTGCATAATTTTGAGGCTTCCAAGTGAGGCCTTTTTTTTATAAAATAAAGAGAGAGATTCCAATTATTCTTATTTTTGATATAATATTATGAGGACTCTAAAACATCGGAGTGATAGTCTAATGAAAAAAGAATATCGAGTAAAAAGTGATAAGGATTTTCAAAGAGTCTTTCATCAAGGAAACTCTACAGCAAACCGTCAACTGGTTATTTATACCTATTCAAAACCAGGTCAAAAACATTTTCGTGTCGGTTTGTCAGTAAGTAAAAAGTTAGGTAATGCAGTTTTTAGAAATCAAATAAAACGCTATTTAAGACAAGCCTTGCATGAGGTGGAAGATATGGTTATTCCTGAAGTTGATTTTCTATTGATTGCTCGTAAGGATATTTGTGATAAGGATTTAAAGCAAATAAAGAAATCGATTATTCACGTTATGAAGAAAGCTAAAATTATCCAACCATTATTTAAACTAGAAAAATCTGGAGGTCGTAATGAGCAATAAAAAAGTAAATAAAATTTTAAAACTTTCACTGCTATCAGCTATTGTAGTGGTATTATCTGCTTGTGCAAATATTAATGAACCGATTACTAACGATTCATCAAATCTTTTGGATCAATTTGTTCTCTATCCCTTCTCTCAATTTATTGTTTGGCTAAGTGGTTTAATGGGTCATAATTTTGGTTTAGGTATTATTAGTTTAACCCTTTTAATTCGTCTTTTGCTAACCCCTTTGACATTAATGCAGATGAAATCTCAAAATAAAATAATGGAGTTACAACCGGAAATTGAAGCCATTAAAGCTAAGTACCCTCACAAAGATCGTCACTCAATGGAGTTACTTCAAGCTGAGCAACAAGAATTGTTTGATGAAAAAGGAGTTAATCAATTCGCAGGTTGCTTACCAACTTTAATTCAATTACCAATTTTGATGGCCTTGTATCAAGTGATTTCGCGAACAGAGCTTATAAGACAAGGACAGTTTCTTTGGGTTGATTTAGGACAACCAGACCCTTACTTTATTTTCCCTCTTTTAGCGGCTCTATTCACATTTTTATCTACTTACCTAAGTAGTAAAGCAAATCCTCAACAAAATGTTTCAATGAAAATTATGATGATAACTATGCCAATTATGATTTTCTCTATATCTTTTGCTTTACCTAGTGCAGTTTCACTTTATTGGTTTATATCGAATTTAATTACTGTAATTATTATTTTAATTTTTAACAATCCATATAAAATGATTAAAGAACGCCAAGAACGCATCGCTCATGAAAAAGAAAAAGAGCGTCAATTGCGTAAGGCCTTGAAAAAAGTTAAAAGTCGTAAATAAATTAAAAGGAGTGATGATATGTTAGATCATAATATGACTGTTAGGGCTGAAAATGTCGAATTAGCTATTGAAAAAGGGTTAAAACAATTGCGAATTAGTCGAGAAGAAGCCGATATCCGTATTATAAGTGAAGGAAAAAAAGGTTTCTTTGGCTTCGGTAAGCAAGAAGCAGTAGTTCATATTGAAGCTAAGACTGATCTATCATTAAAAGAATTAACCAATCAATTAGAAAAAAAAGTTGGAATGGAACATAAGGATAAAACAGGTCAAAAACATAAAGAAACAATAAATAAAACTAAAGATTATATCCGTCAAAATAATCAAAAACACAGTGAGCCTGTTAAAGAAGAGGTTCACGATCCAAAAAAAACTGACAATGTTGTTTTAGAAAAAGAATCTTCCATTGAAAAACAAGCAGAAGATAAAAAATCTGTTCAAAAATCTGAAACAGTCGAGCTAAAAGTGAGTGAAAAAGTTTCAAATGAAAACCAAACGTCTGAAACAGAGGTTGCACAAAGTGAATCTACAATAGAAGAAGAGTATCAAGCGGCTTGCCATTACCTCGAAGAAGTTATTCGTTTATATGGTGCAGAATCGCACATTGAATACGAATTAAGAGGTAATCAGTTAGTTTTTAATATTGAAACGGACAAATCAGGTTTAGTCATTGGTAAACATGGAAAAATTATCAATTCCTTACAGACTTTAGTTCAGGTTTTATTGCATAGACGTGATCGTAAACGAATCTCAGTTTTATTAAATGTTGGGGATTACCGTGACCGTCGTTTAAATGTACTTGAACAAATGGCAGAAAGAACTGCTGAGCAAGTTTTAACTACCAAACAAACAGTCATCCTAGATCCGTTACCTGCTTATGAACGCAAACAAATTCATGCTTATCTTGGACAATATGAGCATATTGCAACCCACTCTGAAGGTAAAGATCCTAATCGATATTTAGTGGTAGATTACGTCCCATAATATTAATTACGTCCCTAAGCTCTGCTTAGGGATTTTTTCTCTCAAACCTTTTTTATAAATGTTTAGTCATAATTGAAAATTATCATGAATAAATCAATGGTCTTATTTTTAAAACGAAGCACTAGTAAAATTATATTAGAAGGTTATAAAAATTATGATATAATATAGCTTGTTTTAGGAGGTGACGGATTTGAGTCTGTCTGGCAGAAAGATATTTTGGCTTTTGTTAATTGTTATTACTTTATCAGCTTGTAAACAAGAACCTATGATTAAATTGAGTAAAGAAAACCAAATGAAGATAGAGAAGAAACAAGCAGAAAATAAAGAAACACAGCTAGATCAAATAAATAATAAGAAAGCCAATACATCCGACCAAGTAGTTATTGATCCTAACTCGTGGATTAAAGAAGGAGAAGATGTAAACTATAATTTAGAAAATTTTCTTCCTTATAATGCTAATCAAGTAAAAATCCTTTCCAATGGTAAAACTAGCTATGTTGAATATATGGATCAAACAAGCCAACAGATGCAAGTGAGAGAGACGCTAGCTGATGAAAAAACCATTGAACTCTATCGTTGGAATACTGAAGTGATTGAACTATACGGAAAATATGAAAAAGAGCGTCGATTTACTAATTATTTAAAAAACTCAATAGAAGCTAATCAATTAGAAAAAGGTCTAATCATTTTACAATCTCCTTTAAAAGTAGGAACTGAATGGTTATATGACGGTAACATTCCTTCAAAAATCGTCGGCTTATATAAAGAAGTGAATATCGGTGATCAAATCTATCAAGAAGTGATTGAAGTTGTGACTCAATTTGAAGAGGGCGAAAGACATCAGCTATTTGCTGCTAATAAAGGGATTATTGCTCAATGGCAAGAAAATAAAGAGGAATATTATCTTGCAGAATCGATTACAGATAATGTAATGTTAGTAAGCAAAATGGATTGGTACATGCCTCAATCTTCAACAGAAGAACCTTTTATTCAAAAAGAGACAGTTGACTTTGCCTGGCAAACAAACGATACCCTAGCAACAGCTTTTCAGCGCTTTTATTACGATAACCAATGGATTACTCCCGAAATACAAGTGGTTGATATTTATGAGTCCAATGGAATTGCCCATCTCAATTTTTCAAGCGGTGTTGTTGCTAGTTTAAACCGATATCCAGCAGGTGAAAAAGCGGTAGCAATTGCCATGATGGTGAATATTGCTGACTATTACTCTGTTAATCAAGTGAGTTTAGAAGTGTTTGGAAATGGTATGCTACTCAATGCCATATCTTATCCTCCTAATGGAATTCATCAAATAGATCCCAAATGGGTCAAGCAAGAAGATAGTAGTAATACGCAAACGCCTTTGAGTAGTGAAGAATTAACCTTAGAATAAGTGAAGATCACCATTCTTAATTAGAGGAATGGTGTTTTTATTAAGGCAAATGTTTTGGAGAGCTTATGTTAAAAAAAAGTTAGACACTCTCTTTTAAATATAATTTATCTAAACAGTTTCACACCTATCTTGCAAGAAGAATAACGATTTGATACAATTACTACGATAAATAGACAGGCAGTCAAAGTGCTTTCGAATGACCTAAAAAACTTAGGTATCTTTCGTTGAGCACTTTTTTTATGATTAAAGGGGGTATTAAGTATGTATATTTTAGACACAATTGCAGCTATCTCAACCGCAATTGGCGAGGGAGCTATTGGAATAGTACGTATGAGTGGTCCGGATGCTTTGCCAATAATAAAAAAAATATTTAAAGGCAAAGACTTGAGTCAGGTTGAAAGTCATACCATCCATTATGGTCATATAGTAGATAAGGATCAAAAAGTCTTAGATGAAGTAATGGTCACTATCTTAAAAGGACCAAAAACCTATACACGTGAAGACATAGTAGAAATTAATTGTCATGGTGGTATCGTAGCTATGCAGCGAATCCTGGAAAGTTGTTTATTAGAAGGTGCGCGCATGGCTGAACCAGGTGAATTTACAAAGCGCGCCTTTCTAAATGGTCGCATTGATTTGTCACAAGCAGAAGCTTTGATGGATTTAATTCAAGCTAAAACAGGTAAAGCTATGGACGCTTCTCTAAACCAATTAAAAGGAACCCTATCTCAGCAAATTAGACAATTGCGCCAAGAAATGCTTGAAAGTTTAGCTCAAATTGAAGTAACGATTGATTATCCGGAATATGATGATGTTGAAGAGATGTCTAGTCAAACTCTTATAGAAACAGCACAATATGTAAAAAATAAAATAAATCAAATTTTGAAAAAAGCTCAAAATAGCCGTCTTTTCCGTGAAGGAATACGAACAGCTATTATAGGTAAACCAAATGTTGGTAAGTCGAGTTTACTAAATTACTTAACTGGATTTGACAAAGCAATCGTAACTGATATCGCTGGAACAACTCGAGATACTATTGAAGAATACATCAATGTCAAAGGAGTCCCCCTACATTTAATCGATACAGCAGGCATTCGCCAAACTGATGAATTGGTAGAGCAAATTGGTGTGGCTAAAAGTCGTAAAATTATGGAAGAATCTGATTTAGTTATTTTGATTTTAAATCAATCTGAAGCTTTGACAGAAATTGACAAAGAACTTTTATCTTTGACAAAGGATCAAAAGCGAATCATTTTATTAAATAAAACCGATTTGCCGAGTCAAATTGATTTTACAAAGTTGACAAATGTAGTAAATAAAGAGGAAATCATCCCAATTTCAATCTTAAAAGATCAAGGATTAAATCTACTAGAAGAAAGAATTGAAAATTTGTTTTATACGGGAAATTTAGAGTCGAATGATATTAATTATTTACTTAATTCACGTCATACTAATTTACTAAAGCAAGCAATTCAAGCGCTTGACGAAGTTGTGAATGCTTGTCAAGCAGACGTACCTGTTGATTTGGTACAAATAGATTTTACTAGAGCCTGGGATCTTTTGGGCGAAATAACAGGTGATAGCGTACAAGATGAATTATTAGATAAGTTATTTAGTCAATTCTGTTTAGGAAAGTAGGAAAGCTATAATGCAACAATTATCTACAATTTGTTATCTGGATAATGGAAAACAGTTATTATTGCTCCACCGTAATAAAAGAGAAAATGATATCCATGGAGGAAAATGGGTTAGCGTCGGTGGAAAATTTGAAGCAGGAGAAAGTCCTCAAGAGTGTGCAATTCGTGAAATTTATGAAGAAACGGGTCTAAGGGCCAAAAGCTTAATCCCCTTAGGTTTCATAACTTTTCCAGATTTTACCCATGATGATAGAGATTGGTATTCTTTTGTCTATAGAGTGACAGATTTTGAAGGAGACCTATTAAAGGACTGTGACGAAGGGACTTTAGAGTGGGTGGATTATGACGATGTCTTGGACAAACCAATTTGGGAAGGGGATTATCTCTTTTTACAATGGGTCTTAGAAAACAAACCTTATTTTTGGGCTAAATTTGCTTATGATAAAAAGGGTGACTTAATCGACCATCAGGTTGAATTTATGAAAAACAGAGGTGAAATATAATGCAAACATATGAAGCGGGTCAATATGATGTAATTGTTGTAGGAGCCGGGCATGCAGGTTCGGAAGCAGCTTTAGCTTCAGCTCGACTAGGTGCTCAAACACTTTTAATTACGATGAATCTAGAAATGGTAGCCTTTATGCCATGTAATCCATCAATTGGTGGACCTGCTAAGGGGGTCGTTGTACGTGAAATTGATGCACTGGGTGGAGAAATGGGACGTAATATAGATAGGACTTATATCCAAATGCGTCTTTTAAACACCGGTAAAGGACCAGCAGTTCAAGCACTCAGAGCTCAAGCTGATAAGCAACATTACTCCAATACAATGAAGCAAGTCTTAGAAGAAACAGATAATTTAGACCTCAAACAAGGACTTGTTGAAAGACTTTTAATTGAAGAAAATCAATGTCGCGGTATTATTACCAATTCGGGGGCTATTTATCGTGCTAAATCTGTAGTTCTAACGGCAGGTACTTCTTCACGAGGAAAAATTATTATTGGAGATTTAGCCTATTCTTCCGGTCCTAATAACACCCTACCTTCTGTTAAACTGTCTGAACATTTAATGGAATTAGGGATTGAATTAACTCGTTTTAAAACTGGAACACCTCCACGAGTGCATTATGACTCAGTCCATTTTGACAAAACAGAAGAACAGCCTGGCGATATTAAAGCGAATCATTTTTCTTATTTGACAGATGATAAAGATTATTTGCAAGATCAAATATCTTGTTGGTTGACACATACCAATGGTCAAACGCATAATATAATTAGAAATAATTTGCATAAAGCACCTATGTTTTCGGGAATAGTTGAAGGAGTAGGGGCTAGGTATTGCCCATCAATAGAAGACAAAATAGTTCGTTTTAGTGACAAACCACGCCATCAAGTGTTTATCGAACCTGAAGGTCGTAATACTAAAGAAATGTATGTCCAAGGCTTGTCAACTTCTTTACCAGAAGATGTCCAACTAGAGATGCTCCATTCAGTAGAAGGTTTAGAAGAAGCAAAATTGATGCGAGCAGGGTATGCTATTGAATATGATGTAGTGGTACCCCATCAATTAACGCTATCCTTAGAAGTGCGAGATTTACCTGGCTTATTCACTGCCGGTCAAATGAATGGAACGAGTGGTTATGAAGAAGCAGCAGGACAAGGAATTGTTGCAGGAATCAATGCTTGCCATAAGGCTTTTGACAAAGACCCTTTTATTATAACGCGTTCAGAAGGTTACATTGGTGTTATGATTGATGACCTTGTAACAAAAGGAACGACTGAACCTTATCGTTTGCTAACTTCTCGGGCTGAATACCGTTTATTACTACGTCATGATAATGCAGATTTCCGTTTGACAGAAAAAGCCTATAAAATTGGATTAGTGGATGAAGCACGTTATCAGCATTTTAAAACGAAAGAAGCTGCTGTAAAAGCAGAACTTGATCGCTTAGCGTCTATTCGTATTAAGCCAAGTACAGAGGGTTTAACAGAGTATTTTGAAAGAATCAATTCAACGCCACTTAAAGATGGAATTTTAGCTAGTGAACTTTTAAAAAGACCGGAAATTAAATATTTTGAATTGATTAAAGCTTTACCTATTTTAATGACTGAAGTTAATCGACAAGTAGGAGAACAAGTTGAAATTCAAATCAAATATGCAGGCTACATTAATAAAGCTAACCATAAGGTCGATCGTGTTAAAGCTATGGAAGAAAAAATAATTCCTGAAAACCTAGATTACGATGCAGTGGATAGCTTAGCAACTGAAGCAAGAGAAAGATTAAAATTAATTCGACCTTCTAACATTGGACAGGCTAGTCGAATTTCAGGTGTCAATCCGGCTGATATTGCCATTCTTTCAATCTATATTCAACAGGGTAAAATTGCAAAAATTGAATCTCATCAATAATCAACTAAAAATCACCAAAAAGATAAAGATCTTCTTCTCAATTAGCAAGCTAATTAAGAAGGGATCTTTTTAAAATGAAAAAAGCAGATACTATAAATTTAAGTAATTTAATTATCTTTCGAAATTTATTGAAGGATAGATGTTGCTATTGAGTAGTTATTTTAGTAAAGTAAAGTTGCTGTGAAACATTGTTTCACAATTACCAAAATGAGAGGGATTATATGGAAGAAAATCAGTTTAAAAAGAAATTGCAAGATCAAGGATTATCAATTAGTCCCGATCAACTGCTACAGTTTTCCACTTATTATCAGTGGTTAATTGAATGGAATCAAAAAGTTAATCTGACAGCTATTACTGATAAAGAAGGAGTTTATCTTAAACACTTCTATGATTCTTTAATGCCGCTGTGGCATTTACCTTTAGCGAACTATTATTTGAAGATGTGTGATGTAGGAGCGGGAGCAGGTTTTCCAAGCTTACCAATCAAAATTATTCATCCTGAAATTGAACTGACGATTATCGATTCTTTAAATAAACGTATTCAGTTTTTAAAAGATTTAAGTTCCAATTTAAAACTTGAACAAATAGAGTTTCTCCATGGCAGGGCTGAAGATGTGGGCCAAGATTCAAATTATCGTGGACAATTTGATTTAGTGACTGCTCGGGCAGTAGCTCCTTTAAATGTTTTAGCTGAGTACTGTCTTCCTTTACTAAAAAAAGGTGGAAAATTTATAGTTTTAAAAGGCAGCCATGAACAAACAAATACGGAATTAAAAGAAGCTGAAAAGGCGATTAAAACATTAGGAGCAAAGTTAGAACAAGTGGTGCAAACTTATCTGCCTGAAGATGAAGGTGAGAGAACACTATTATTAATAGAAAAAACATTAGATACTCCCAATAAATACCCGCGTAAAGCAGGTAAGCCAAGCAAACAGCCTATAAAATAAAAGGAGGAAGCATATGGGAAAAATGATTGCAATCGGCAACCAAAAAGGCGGAGTTGGTAAAACAACCACAACTGTTAATTTGGGTGCAGCATTAGCCTTTATGGGGAAAAAGGTACTGGTTATTGACTCCGATTCTCAAGGAAATGCTACTTCCGGTTTAGGAATTGAAAGAGGCGATGTGACTTATAGCTTATATGAAGTGCTGGTCGATCGAGTACCTATTCAGGATAGTATCTTAACCACTTCTAGAGAAAATCTAGATATTATCCCATCAACTATTTCTTTAGCAGCTGCTGAAATTGAATTAGTAAATTTTAAAGACCGCGAATTTCGCTTAAAAGAAGCTGTAGAATCAATAAAGCAAGATTATGATTATCTTTTAGTAGATTGTCCACCGTCCTTAGGGCAATTATCTATTAATGCCTTTACAGCATCTGATACAATTTTGATTCCGGTTCAAGCAGAATATTATGCCTTAGAAGGTTTAAGTCAATTATTAAATACAATCCGCTTAGTTCAAAAGTCATTAAATCCTCAATTCAGAATTGAAGGTGTATTAATAACTATGCTAGATGCGCGCACGAACTTGGGCTATGAAGTAGTTGATGAAGTACGTAAATACTTCCAAGAGAAAGTATATGATACGGTAATTTCACGAAACATTCGTTTGTCAGAGGCTCCATCTTATGGTTTGTCAGTAATTGATTATGACCCAAAATCTAGAGGAGCCATCATGTATAAAGAATTGGCAGAGGAAGTGATCAATAATGGCCAATAAACCAAAAAAAGGTGGACTAGGTCGTGGAATGGAAGCTCTCTTTAGTTCAGCTTATGAAGAAGTACCTAACGATCACGAAATGGTCACCGAAATTAAATTAGAAGATATTCGTCCAAATCCCTACCAACCTAGAAAACACTTTGATCTCAATGCTTTGAATGAGTTAGCGGAATCGATTCGTCAAACGGGTGTTTTCCAACCTATTATTATTAGAAAATCCTCTATTAAAGGATATGAAATTATTGCAGGAGAGCGTAGGGTACGTGCTTCTAAATTGGCAGGCAAAACAACCATTCCAGCAATTGTTAGAGAACTTGATGAAGAAGCAATGATTGAGATTGCTGTAATAGAGAACTTGCAAAGAGAAGACTTGAGTCCTTTAGAAGAAGCAGAAGCATATGATATGCTAATGGAACGTTTAAAACTAACGCAAGCAGAAGTTGCTGAACGTATTGGGAAAAGTCGCCCTTATATAGCCAATTATATTCGTTTACTTCAATTGCCAGATCCAATTAAACAGTTAGTAAATGAAGAAAAACTATCTATGGGCCAAGCACGCACTATTTTAGGGTTAAAAGATAAGAGTCAGATGGAGAATTTAGCTAAAAAAGTTGTTAAAGAACAGCTTACAGTGCGTCAGTTAGAAGAAGTAGTACAAAAATATAATCAATCATTACCAAAAATGACGAAAAAGGGACGAACCGAAAATAAATCACCACTTTGGTTAGCAATTGAAAATCAAATGGAAGAAAAGTTTGGGACACCCGCTAAAATTGTTTCAAAAGGAAACAAGGGAAAAATTGAATTAGAATTCGTCAACGATTCAGATTTGACAAGAATTCTAGACTTACTTAACATTCAAGTTTAAATAGTGACAAATAGGAGGGTCAAAATGGATCCAAAAGCTTACGATAAGTTCGATATAGTAGAAATGAAAAAGCCACATGCTTGTCAAACTAATCGCTGGCAAATTATACGAATGGGTATGGATATTCGTATACGTTGTGAAAATTGTCAGCATATTGTTACCATGACACGCCGTGACTTTGAAAAGAAGATGAAAAAAATTCTTAAAAAACATCAAGAAGTAAACCTTTAGAAAGAGAGTGAAATTATGGCATTAACAGCAGGAATTGTGGGACTACCAAATGTGGGCAAATCAACTTTATTTAATGCAATTACTAAAGCTGGAGTGGAAGCGGCAAATTATCCTTTCGCTACTATTGATCCTAACGTAGGGGTTGTGGAAGTCCCTGATGAACGTTTGACAGAGATTACTCGCCTTGTCAAACCAAAAAAAACCATCCCGACTACAATAGAATTCACCGATATCGCAGGGATAGTAAAAGGAGCGAGTAAAGGGGAAGGGCTGGGTAATAAATTCTTAGCCAATATCCGCCAAGTAGATGCCATTTGTCACGTTGTGCGTTGTTTTGAAGACTCTAATATTACTCACGTTTCAGGTAAAGTTGATCCGATTGAAGATATTGAAACCATTAACTTAGAGCTGATTTTGGCAGATTTAGAAACCATTGAAAAACGAATTACTAAAGTTGAAAAGTTAGCACGTACTAAAGACAAAGAGGCTGTTGCTGAGCATGAAGTACTTTTAAAATTAAAAGAGGCTTTGGAACACAACCAATTAGCTAATAGTGTGGAGTTTTACGATGAACAATTACCTTACGTCAATAACTTGTTCTTGTTAACACGTAAGAAAATGCTTTATGTTGCCAATATAGGTGAAGAAGAAGTTAGCAATCCAGAAGGAAACCCGTTCTTAGTAAAAGTTCGTGAATTAGCTGACCAGCAAGGCGCAGAAGTTGTTCCTGTTTCCGCTCGTTTAGAAGAAGAGATTGCAGAACTAGATGATGAAGAAAAGACCAGTTTCTTAGAAGATTACGGTTTAAAAACTTCAGGTCTTGACCGCTTAATTCAATCAGTTTATAAATTGCTTGGTTTGGGAACTTATTTTACAGCCGGTGAAAAAGAAGTTCGAGCTTGGACTTTTAAAGTAGGAATGAAGGCACCACAAGCAGCCGGTGTGATTCACTCAGATTTTGAACGCGGATTTATTCGTGCAGAGACCATGGCTTATGATGATTTAGTGAAGTATGGCTCTGAGCAAGCAGTAAAAGAAAAAGGCCTCTATCGCTCAGAAGGTAAGGAGTATATAGTTAAAGATGGAGACATTATGCTCTTTCGCTTTAATGTATAGGAGGAAATTCAATGAAAGATCAGCAAGAAGAAAAAGTTGTAGAAGAAGTCTCAAATAGCCAACCACTTGAAAATCAAGTGGCAGTTGAAAGTCAAGAAAGCTCGATATTAACTGGGGTACCACAAGAAAAGGTGGACCAGTTAACCAAACGTAATCTAAAATTTATGCTAGACATTGATCGCTACTTAAAAGAAGAACAAATATCACAAGCAAATTGTCAAGTAGTTTATTTGGAAATGGTAGATACACTTTTAGAAGGGCAAAAAGATGGTCATACTGCTAAACATATTTATGGAACGCCTAGTGAAACTAGTCAGATTATTATTAGTAAAGCAGTAAAAGAGCATGAAGAAAAAGAGAAGTCACCGGATTGGCAAATTGCTGTCGATGGTGGGTTAATGTTAGGAGCTATTTTCACCCTAATAACGGGTGTATTTGGTTTAAGTGGGAGTTCAAATGTTCAAGAAAATTTCTATATGGGTATCCTAACAGTTATCCTCAATTATGCTATCGGTGGTTATGCGATGATGCGAACAGCAAAAGTCTTACCAGACTTGGATGCTCCTAAAGGGCAAAAGGGTTATGGGCGCTATTTCATGGCATCTACAATTGCAATGATGGCTTGGATTGGTTTAATTATGTTAAGTCAAGCCTTTATACCGCCGGTAATTAACCCAATTTTACCGCCTATGGGCTATATCATACTGGGTGTAATTACTTTGGTCTTACGTTATTACTTAAAGAGAAAGTGGAAAATAGTTGGTGGACTCTTTTAAGGGCATGCTGTTTGATAAAAAAGACGAACATTAAATACTTCTCATAATCTAACATCTGCAAAAAACTTGTTTCATTCCCACTAACATGTTAAATTAGTTGGAAATTATCGTCGAATCGCTTGTAGAGAATCAAAAACATATAGGAGGAAAATAATGTCATCTTGGGAAACAAAATTTGCGCGTGAAGGTTACACATTTGATGATGTCTTGTTAGTTCCAGCTCATAGTGAGGTATTACCAAATGATGTCGATTTATCAGTCCAATTAGCCCCTAATTTAAAACTAAATATTCCCATCTTATCAGCCAGTATGGATACCGTAACGGATGGGAACATGGCGATTGCTATAGCCAGACAGGGAGGATTAGGTGTTGTCCATAAGAATATGTCTATTGAAGATCAAGCAAACGAAGTACGAAAAGTAAAACGTTCGGAAAATGGCGTTATCTTGGACCCATTTTATTTAACTCCTGAGAATCTATTGCAAGAAGCAGAAGATTTAATGAGTCATTACCGCATATCAGGTGTTCCAATTGTAAAAAGTGAAGACGATTTGACACTTGTAGGTATTATTACAAATCGTGACATGCGTTTCATTGAAAATTATCAAGATAATATTGGCTCTCACATGACTCATGAGAATCTGGTAACAGCAGCCATTGGCACTTCACTAGAAGAAGCTGAAAAGATTCTTTATAAAAATCGGATTGAAAAATTACCACTAGTAGATGATGAAGGACGTCTTTCAGGTCTAATTACTATAAAAGATATTGAGAAAGTCATTCAATATCCTCAAGCTGCTAAAGATCAACATGGTAGACTATTAGTGGCGGCAGCCATTGGAATAACTAGTGATACATTTGAAAGGGCAGAAGCCTTAATTAAAGAACAAGTTGATGCGATTGTAATTGATACCGCTCACGGGCATTCTGAAGGCGTGATTCGTAAAGTCAAAGAAATCAGAGAGGCTTACCCAGATGTAACCATTATTGCTGGTAACGTAGCAACAGCCGAAGCGACACGCGCTTTATTTGAAATTGGTGTTGATATTGTAAAAGTGGGTATCGGACCTGGTTCAATTTGTACAACTCGTGTAGTAGCCGGAGTAGGAGTTCCTCAACTAACTGCTATCTATGAATGTGCTTCAGCAGCAAAAGAATTTGGTAAAACCATTATTGCTGATGGCGGCATTAAGTATTCAGGTGATATTGTTAAGGCGCTTGCAGCGGGTGGGCATGCGGCTATGCTCGGCTCTATGTTAGCAGGAACAGATGAATCACCAGGTGAAATGGAAATTTATCAAGGTAGAAAATACAAATCTTATCGTGGCATGGGCTCTTTAGCTGCTATGCGTTCAGGATCAAGTGATCGTTACTTCCAATCAAAATCAGAAGCCAACAAAATGGTTCCTGAAGGTATTGAAGGACGTGTTGCATATAAAGGTGCCGTTGAAGATGTTATCTTCCAAATGGTTGGAGGTTTAAGATCTGGTATGGGTTATACCGGTTCAGCTAACCTTAAAGAATTGCGTGAGGAAGCACAATTTGTAAGAATGTCTGGTGCAGGACTGATTGAATCTCACCCACATGACATTAATATCACCAAGGAAGCACCAAACTATTCAAGATAAAGATAAACTGAAGTATCAAAGCCTACTGCAATAGACTTTGATACTTTTTTATTAATTTCTATCATTTTTTACTTAAAAAAGACAAGTAAAATTAAAAGCTGCTAACAATTGAATAACTCTGTATCTAAATTAGGAAAAGCTTATTTTAATAGGAAAGTGAGAACTACCTTTTTTTATTCAGTTGGGTATAATAGAAAAAGCAACTTTTAAATGAGCATAAAGAGTGAGGAGTGGAGCCTAACATTGCTTATAAACGGTATTAAAAGGATACTTGTCTTAGGATTACTTATGAATAACTTTCTATCAACTGATGGTTATGCTGTGACTACATCGAAAGATTCAAATCCCACTGATGAGGCTTCCTTGCAAGAAATGGATACTCTGCCGGAAGAAAGTATAGCTGAAAATCTGGTAAACGCGATGCCTGTTTTTGAGGAAGTAAAGGGGGCCTATATTGTAGACGGCCTCAATGGGCAAATCCTTTATAAGCATGAAGTGGACCAGCTAGTTGAAGTGGGTTCTTTTAGTCAATTACTTTTATTATATAGGGTGTATCAAGCCATTGATCAAGGTCAGTTGGACAGTGATCAAGAGGTATGGATATCGGACGAGGTTTACGCTTTGAGTCAAGATTATAATTTGCCGAATGTTCCTTTAAGACAAGACTTGTCTTATTCCTTAAAAGATTTAATGGAAGCTGTTAGTTTAAATGCTGCCAGAGGAGCGGCCTTAGCCTTAGCAGAAGAATTAACTGGATCCGAAGCAGAAACACTTAAGCAAATGAAAGAACAGTTAAATGAATGGGGAGAAGAAGATTTTGATTTAATAAATGTGACTGGAGTGAGTGATCGTTATCAAGTGGGTGATTCTGAAAGCATTTATCAAGGGCGAACTAACAAAATGACTGCTCAAACAGTTGCTACCATAGCCTATCATCTGATTAATGAATACCCTGAATGCATGGAAGCTAGTCAGATTTATCAAAAGCTTTTTCAAGAAGATACGAGCGATGAGTTTGAAATGACCAATCCCAATCTGCTAATTGAAAGTGCTAATTCACTTTATGCTATGGAGAATGTTGATGGTTTGACTGCCAGTAAATCAGAAGAAGATGGTTATAATTTAGTTGCAACGACAGAAAAGAATGATTTACGTCTAATAGTAGTGGTATTAGGTGTCAGTGAAAACGAAAAGCTTTATCAAGTTAGTAGAGAATTGATTGAAAGGGCCCAAAATATCTTCCGCATTGAAACAGTTATTGAAGAAAATTCATTAGCTACTCACCTAGACTCCATTAAAGTGGAAAATGGCAAAGTTAATAAGTTACAATTAATGTATGGATCAAACTTACAATTAGTGGTACCTATTATTGATACGGCCCCACGACTGGTTTATCAATTTACAGCTAATCAAGAAGTGACCAATTATCACGTTAAAGCGCCTGTTAAAGCAGGCAAGGTTGTAGGAAAAATGCAAGTCGATATAGCTGATTATCGTCTACCTATTCTAAAGTCCGGTAGAGGAAATTATGTGCCAGTAAAAGTAGCAGAAGATATCGAAGAAGCCAATATCTTAGAAAAAACTTGGCGAAATGTTCAAAATACTGGCGAAAATACTTGGAATGCTGTTCGAAAATTCTTTACGGATTTATTTAATTAAATAAGGGAGGTAAAATTATGGAAAATAAAGAAACGGCGATTTTTGCAGGAGGTTGTTTTTGGTGCATGGTTCATCCATTTGATGAAAGAGATGGTGTTATCTCTGTAGCTTCTGGCTATACGGGTGGAGATAGTGTGAATCCTACCTATGAAGAAGTCTGCTCAGGACAAACGGGTCATGCAGAAGCTGTCAAAATCGAATACGATCCTAGTAAAATAAGCTATCAAGAACTTCTAAAAATTTATTGGTCTTCAGTCGATCCGACTGATAAAGATGGACAGTTCGGTGATCGAGGCTCCTCTTACCGACCAGAAATTTTTTATAGTACCCAAGCCCAAAAGGAAGAAGCCGAACAATCGAAAGCAGAACTTGAAGCGTCACAAGTTTTCAAAAAGCCGATTGTTGTGCCAATCAGTCCAGCCCAAACATTTTACCTTGCAGAGGACTATCACCAAGACTTTCACCGCAAAGAACCGGATCATTATCAAAATTTCTACCGTGGTTCCGGGCGTAAAAAATTTGTTGAAGAGGTTAAAGATAAATTGAATTAAGATAGTAAATGCTAAGCTAAGCTTGACATTTAAAAGATTTCTATTTATCATTCTTAATGATTCTAAACAAAAGACGGAGGTGGGAAAATGGCTCAAAAGAAAGCGTCACTAGCTTGTAGTGAATGTGGAAACCGTAATTATCAAATGATACCAACTCAAGCGGGCCAAACCACTCGATTAGAAATTAAGAAATTCTGCAAGAATTGTAATAAACACACGATTCATAGAGAAACCAAATAGAAAAGAGGAATATAATGAGTTACATTAAAGGCATTGCCCAAGAAATGAAAAAAGTAACTTGGCCTACAGCTAAGCAAGTAAATAAATTTACTTGGACCGTAATTATGATGATTATTTTCTTTGGATTATACTTTGCTTTAACAGATTTTGTATTTGGCAATTTCATCGACTGGTTAATTAGTCTAGGCGCATAATCATAAAATTATTTATTATCTGTTTAAGCATGTTATAATAGAATACAAATAAAACCTACACCCTTGTAGGTTTTTTATTTTACAAGAAATTAATTAAAGGAGATTTAACTATGGAATCTAATAAGGAATGGTACGTTTTGCATACTTATTCTGGTTATGAGAATAAAGTAAAAGAGAATATTATGATGCGAGCAGAAAGTATGAATATGGAAGACTTTATCTTCAATGTGGTAGTACCTGAAGAAGAGGTAACCGAAATGCAAGATGGAGAGAAGAAAACAAAGATTCAAAAGACCTTCCCAGGTTATGTGTTAGTTGAAATGGTGATGTCTGATGAGTCTTGGTTTATTGTTCGTAATACGCCAGGCGTGACTGGGTTTGTAGGCTCACATGGCGCTGGATCTAAGCCGGCCCCTCTTTTACCTGAGGAAATGGAAGCGATCTTGGGGGATAAGCCTGCTCAGAAAGTTCAATTAGAAGTTGAAGTGGGCGATTTAGTTGAAATTATCGATGGCGCTTTCTCAGGAATGACTGGAGAAATCGAAGAAATCAGTGAAGAAAATCAAAAACTTAAAGTAGTTATTGAAATGTTTGGTCGTGAAACAGTAGCCGAATTGGACTTTATGCAAGTGCGCAAAGACAATCTTTAATTAGGTGGTTTCATGAAACAAAAGACTGACCACCACATCCTCTATTTTCGTTTAGCCATGGTGATGTATCTCTTGGTTTTGTGCTTACAGTTGGTTTTTGATGCCAGTTTTATCGAATCCATCAGCTTGAACCAAGTCTTAGAGGAAGTTCCTCATGTTTTGCTTCCTGTAGAATTCACTTTTTATCTCTGGCCAATCATTATTCTATGGGAAGCGTTTGGTTTATTTGCGGGACAACGGAGACAGGCTTTTACAACTTTTGATCAGAGTTATTCACTGTTAGTGGCTCCCAAATTAGTTGAATTATCTTTTTACCATACAGTCTATCTTTTGATATGGTCGCAACAATTATATTTATTTACCTTCATCCTTATGGTGCTCTATTTGAGACGGATTATTTCTTTTATGAAATTAATTTCATATAAAAGCTCCCTGAACGAACCAAGTTGGCTATTAAAGCTTCCCATTGGTCTTCATACCGGTTGGTTGATCAGTATGACGGCCCATATTTTTTATAGCTATTTAGTGAGTAAAGGATTAAACAGTCATAATGGGTGGATGATAGCACTTGCTTGCCTTTTAATTCTTGCTATTGCAGCCGGAAGTAGCTACTTGTATGCACGTTATGGTAACCAGGCAATTATGCCGGCTGTTTTAATCTTTCAATTAGGGCTACTCTATCATCATTATCCTCGTTCATCCTTTGGATTAAGACATAACTTCTTTTATCTTGTGATTGCGGTTGTATTTATTCTGACCTTAGCCGTATACATACGTTACTTGCGTTATCAAATAAAGCAAAAGACTTTTTAGATTTTTATAGGAGGAAAACTATGAACTGGCCTTTCAATCAATCGATGCAGTTGACGTAGAAACAAGCAGGCAAAAAACCATTTAGGGTTATTGCTTTTACTGCGCTTATAAATCTTGTTAGTTTACTATTTGCTTCACTTATTTCAGTTTTTTTAATTGGTCCATTAATCTATATGAAATTTGGTGATTCCTTTTTAACCGAAGATGTAGGTCAAGCACTGTTAAACGAGCCATTAATGGTTTATTTAGAACTATTTTTAACGATTATTACTATTATTACAACGGTCCTTTTGGCTAAATGGTTGCAAGGACGCAGACTTAACTCCTTTGGCTTTTATAAAGATAAT
Source organism: Facklamia sp. P12950 (assembly GCF_050409465.1). Classification (NCBI taxonomy): domain Bacteria; kingdom Bacillati; phylum Bacillota; class Bacilli; order Lactobacillales; family Aerococcaceae; genus Facklamia; species Facklamia sp. P12950. The sequence continues at coordinate 22,448 of NZ_JBNUPK010000003.1, read as the reverse complement.
TTCCTAAAAAAATATGGGATGGGCGTCGTAATTGCTACCGCCTTAATGTTCTTTATTTTTTTAGTTAATCTTTTGATGGGGACGATCTCTGTCCAAATGAACCCTCACGCCGATGGAGTGGCGTTTATCCTCTTATTAGTCGGCTTTATGATCCAAGGAATGTCTGAAGAAATCCTCTTGAGAGGTTACTTGATGAATGGCTTGGCAGCCGCTTGGGGAGTTCCTCTTGCCATTTTGATAAACTCCATCTTCTTTAGTTTGTTGCATTATGGCAATCCAGGAGTTACAGTTTTAGCCTTAGTTAACATTGCCTTAGCCGGTATTTTCTTTTCCTTATTATTCTATATTACTGATAATATGTGGTTAACAGGAGCTGCTCATTCCTTTTGGAATTTTATAATGGGTGTGGTCTTTGGGGTCCAAGTGAGTGGATTGGTATTACCGGGCACACTATTACTAACTAAATCCAAAGCTGAGGCCAGTTTGATCAATGGTGGAGACTTTGGATTTGAGGGGGGTCTTGTGGTTACGGTTATTTTAGTAGCTGCTTGTATTTACTTAATCAATAAATGTCCGAAACAAGAAAAAGCTATTTAAAAACTTCTTGCAATCTCATAAGCCTTCCGTTATAATATTGCAATGCATGTATTCAAACCATGCATTGGGTGGGAGGAGCAAGTTTAAAAAAGATAAAAGCTCCAATTACCACATCACGAAAATTGACATAAGGAGGAATATTCGTGGCTAAAAAAGTTGTCACTCAAGTAAAATTACAAATCCCTGCAGGTCAAGCGAGCCCAGCTCCACCAGTAGGACCAGCGTTAGGTCAAGCCGGTGTTAATATCATGTCCTTTACGAAGGAATTTAACGCACGTACTCAAGATCAACAAGGAATGATTATTCCAGTTGTTATTGATGTCTATGAAGACCGTTCATTTACCTTTATTACTAAAACACCACCAGCTCCAATCCTATTGAAAAAAGCTGTTGGCTTGAAAAAGGCTTCAGGTGAACCTAACAAGAACAAAGTCGGAAAGGTTACACGTGATCAAGTCCGTGAAATCGCAGAAATTAAAATGGCAGACTTAAATGCAGCCGATGTAGAAGCTGCTATGCGTATGGTTGAAGGAACTGCCCGTTCAATGGGGATTACAGTCGAATACTAAGCGCCAAGGTAGCTTCTCGCCCCGTTTCTATCGGGTGTGGGAGGGAAACCCCGAATAACCACAAATATAGGAGGAAAAACAAATGGCTAAGAAAAGCAAAAACTATGTAGCGGCAAGAGAAAAAGTTGACCGTACAAAGAAATATGATGTAACAGAAGCAGTCGCATTAGCAAAAGAAATTGATTTTGCAAAATTTGATGCCTCTGTTGAAGTATCTTACAATTTAAATATCGATGTTAAAAAAGCAGACCAACAAATTCGTGGCGCAATGGTGCTACCACATGGAACAGGTAAAACACAAACAGTGGTAGTTATTGCAAAAGGTGAAAAAGCCGCTGAAGCAGAAGCTGCTGGAGCAGACTTTGTTGGTGAAGAAGATCTAATTAATAAAATCAACGGTGGTTGGTTAGATTTCGACGTAATGGTAGCTACCCCAGATATGATGGGACAAGTTGGACGTTTGGGTCGTGTCTTAGGACCTAAAGGCTTAATGCCAAACCCTAAAACAGGTACCGTTACAATGGACGTAACCAAAGCCGTTAACGATATCAAGGCTGGACAAGTAACTTACCGTGCAGATAAAGCAGGTATCGTGAATGTTCCAATTGGTAAAGTATCTTTTGAAGATGAAAAATTAGTGGAAAACTTCAAAGCACTTCATGAGCAAATTATGCGTGTGAAGCCAGCTACAGCTAAAGGAACTTATATTACTAATTTAGCTTTAGCAACCACTTTCGGACCCGGAATCAAGATTAACGTCGAAAGTTTATAATTTCATATTGACAAATAATTTGTTTATCACTATGATAAATAAGTATTTTAAACGACCTAAGACAGTAAGTGGCTAAGCCTTAATTTCTTACCGAGGAAGTTCCCGTTAAACAGGAAGCTATCTCTATGTCTAGGTGACATAGAGATTTTTAATTTTAAAAATCTCTATACCTATTTGATGGAGGTGAAAGAAGAAACATGGTTAAAGAAGCAGTATTAAATGCAAAGGCTCAAGAAATTGAAAAAATTGCTGAAGATATGAAAAACTCTGCAACAATCGTTGTAGTGGATTATCTTGGCTTAACGGTTGAAGAAGTAACAGACTACCGTAAACAATTACGTGATGCAGGCGTTCAAATGAAGGTTGTGAAAAACACAATGCTTCGTCGTGCGGCTGAAAAAGCAGGAATCGAAGTTCCTCAAGATTTATTCAAGGGTCCTTCAGCGATTGTCTTCTCAGATGACGTCGTAAATCCAGCGAAAATTTCAGCAAACTTTGCTAAAGACAATGAAACTCTTGAAATTCGTGGCGGAATTGTTGAAGGTCAAGCAGCTACTAAAGAAATGATTGAACAAGTAGCGAAAATGCCTGGTCGCGAAGAATTACTTTCAATGTTACTATCTGTATTGCAAGCGCCAATGCGCAATGTGGCATCTGTCCTTTCTCAAGCAAACCCAGCACAACAAATGGTTTACGCTTTGAACGGAATTATCGACAAAAAAGGTGCTGCCTAAATCGATCGCTCGTCGCATAAGTACAATATAAACTAAAAAAATATTTGGAGGAAACCAAAATGGCATTAAATATTGAACAAATTATTGAAGATATCAAATCAGCAACAGTTGTAGAATTAAACGAATTAGTAGAAGCAATTGAAGAAGAATTTGGCGTATCTGCTGCGGCTCCTGTAGCTGTTGCAGCTGGACCTGCTGCTGGCGGTGGCGAAGCTGCTGCAGAGCAAACTGAATTTGACGTAGTATTAACTTCAGCTGGCGACGCTAAAATTAAAGTAATCAAAGTGGTTCGTGAAGCTACTGGCTTGGGCTTGAAAGAAGCTAAAGAATTAGTAGACAACGCTCCTAAAGCAATCAAAGAAGGCATTTCTAAAGAAGACGCTGAAGAATTGAAAGCTAAAATTGAAGAAGTTGGTGGATCTGTAGAAGTTAAATAATTTCTCTATCCCATCTATATTAACCTGGTCAGATCTTCTGATCAGGTTTTTCCCTTTTTAAAGATAAATTTAAAAAGTTGGGCTATAATGGAAGAGAAAGATTGAGGAGGGAAGAAAATGGTCAAGTTATTAATTGCAGATGATGACAAAGCAATTTTAGATTTATTACATATTTATATGCGTAATGAGGGATATGAGTGTATATTAGCTAATAACGGAGAAGAAGCTTTAGAAATAATTAACTTACATCCTGAATTAGATATCGCTCTTTTAGATATTATGATGCCTAAAATGACGGGGATGGAAGTATTAGAAGCCATGCGTCATAAAAATGTAGATATTCCAGTTATTTTTATTTCAGCTAATCAGACTCAAACCGATAAAATTTCTGGCTTGCTTGCAGGAGCCGATGATTATGTTACTAAACCCTTTGAACCTTTAGAGGTAGTCGCTAGAGTCAAGAGTATCTTAAGACGTCAAGGTGTGAATGCTCATTCTTTAGCGCAAAAAGACAGTAAAGACTTTATTAATCTAGGAGCAGTCACAATCGATACTAAAGGACATCAAGTGATGACTGCTGAAGGAGAAGAAATTAAAGTAACAGGTCTGGAATTTGAAATTTTACAGTTACTTGCCGAGCAAAGGGGGAAAGTTTGGTCTGCTGATGAAATTCTTAATAGTGTTTGGAAGGATAATTCCTCTGCTTCTACTAAAACGGTAATGGTCCATGTAAGTAACCTCAGAAATAAAATAGAAGAAGCAACTGGCGGCGAGAAAGTTATTCAAACCGTGTGGGGAGTGGGCTATAAGATTGATAAATAAGAATGAAGAAAAAAAGGCTGGACTAATTCCTTCTTTTAAAAGTTTTAAACTAAGTAAAAGCGACCGCATTGAAATGACGATAAATCTATTTATAGTAGCTGGTACCGTTTCCTTTATTTATCTTGTGCTAATGTTTAGCTATCAACAACTCTTAAATTTTTTAACATTCAATTTAGGATGGACCATTAAAACAAATTTGAAAGATAACATTATCGCATATACACTCTATAATAAAAGTAATCAAATATTAATTGGTCTTTATCTTGCTACTTTATTTATTACAGTGACTTTTAGATATATTCATGAAAGAAATCGGATTACTTTAAGGTATATTCGTAAATATATTTCCGCCATGGCTAAAGGCAAGTATGACCTGAGAATTCCCAATGAGGGAATTGGAGACTATGTCACTTTGGCTCAGGATGTGAACACCCTGATGGACTCTATTAATCAAGCTTTTAAGGAAAGAGACGAGACCGAGAAAACAAAAGATGAATTAATGAATAATATAGGTCATGATATTCGAACGCCACTTACCTCAATACTTGGGTATTTAAGACTGATTCAAGACAGCTCAGATTTAACTCAAGAAGAACTGGCCTCTTATATAAAAACAGTGCATAGTAAAGCTAAAAGCATGCAAGTATTAATCAATGATCTGTTTGAATATACCTCCACCCAACAAACGACTGCAAAAGTTAATAAACAAGCTATAGCTATGCAAGCTTTTACAGAACAGGTGCTTGCTGACTTTAATTTGCAAGCCAAGCAAGCAGGGATTGAAATGTTCTGTCAAGTCACACCAAGTGACTTGGTATTAGAAATTGATCCTGAAAAAATGGTAAGAGTATTTAACAACTTTATAACCAACACTTTTAAATACGGAGAAGGTGCCACTTATCAAAAAATATTAGTGACAGAAATGACTGATCAAGAGTATAAAAAATATACTCGCTATCAAAAAAACAGACTGGATACGATTAAAACAGAAAAATGGGTGGTTATCGAGTTTCGAAATAATGGCACCTTATTGAATGAGGAAGATTTGGAACGAGTATTTGAACGATCCTATCGAGCTGACAGCTCACGGACCTCTCAAAAACCGGGATCAGGCTTAGGGTTAGCGATTGTACGCAATATGGTTGCCCTTCATCAAGGGGTAGCTTATGGAATTGTGGAAGAACAAGATCTTGTCTTTCGGGTCGAAATTCCAATCTTAAGGGAAGACTTACATTAAAGAATCAAACATTACAATACTTGTAATATTTGAAACCGAATTGTATCTTTAAAAACTTTAGATTTACTTGCTATTCTTTAAGAGAAGGTTATAATTATTCATGTTGGAAGAAAGTTAAATGCTTATTCAAACTTAAGTACTAACAAAACTCTAAAGAATTCCTAAAGTTTTTAAATTTTATCTTTAAAAAGCCTTGAAAATTATTTAGAAGTTTGTTAATATTAAAAGTAAGGAATGCAAATAGCTTTCCAGCCGTCGCTAGAAAAATAAAAAACAAAAAAGAAAGAGGTATAATAAATGAAAAAATTATTATTAACTTCAGTTGCAGCATTAACTGTTGCAGCAGCAGGAATGCCAGTAGCAACATCAGTAAACGCACAAACTCAAAATAATCCAGTTGAAGCACAAGAGCAGAAAACTACTTATAAATTAGAAGTAAAAACAGCAGATACAAATATTACTTCAGAATACAAAGCAGAAAGTATGCAAGCAGCTGAGCAACATTTCCACGATTATGTGGCAGGTCAAGGATTAAAAGACTTAGAATGGTCATATGATTTTGATACAATGACATTCATGGCAACAGATGAAAAAGCACCAGAATTATATACTTACAAATTAATAGTAAAAACAGCTGATACTAATATTACATCAGAATATAAAGCAGAAAGTATGCAAGCAGCTGACCAATACTTCCACGACTATGTAGCAGGTCAAGGATTAAAAGGCTTAGAATGGTCATATGATTTTGATACAATGACATTCATGGCAACAGATGAAAAAGCACCTAAATTATATACATTTAAATTAGTTCTAAAAACATCTGATACTAACATTACATCTGAATATGAAGCTGCATCTATGAAAGAAGCTGAAAAATACTTCCATGACTATGTTGCTCGCTTTGGTTTAGGTGAGTTAGTATGGTCATATGATGAAGAAACTATGACATTTATGGTAACTGAAAAACCTGCAGATGAAAAACCTGCAGATGAAAAACCTGCAGATGAAAAACCAAAAAATCCAAAGCCAGTAGAAAATAAAAAAGAAAAATCTGAATTACCACAAACTGGTGAAGGTTCAACCTTCGCAATTTATGGTGCAGCAGCATTATCTGTATTAGCAGGATTAGGCTTAGTTGCTAAGAAACGTGAAGAAGCATAGTTAATTTAATAGCAGCTATTTAAAAGAGCAAGATAATTTTGCTCTCAGATTGAAGACAAACCCTATTTGAGTAACTCTCAAGGAAGGGTTTGTCTTTATTTGTCTTAAAAGTTTCCTGTAAAATAAAAAACCGAAGCCTTTCTAGCTCTTCATCTCTAGTATATTTGCCAATTTCTTCATGTTTAAACAAGTAAAAGTGAGCCCTGCTTTAAATTCCATCAAGCTTTTTCCAATAAAATGCGTCTATCGAAAGCCATGATGTTCTTTAGCAGTGCCGAATATTCTGTCAGCGGACTCTTTGGATTCTTTATAAAGAGCACGCATACCCTCTGAATACCTGATATCCTCACACCTTTCAAGGGCTTTTTGCCACACATGTCGGCTAATTACACATTTATTTTGATTGTTCTCCTGATCTTGACGAGAGGCTTTGTACTCTCGATAGCCTTTTTGATTAGTGGTCGTAGAATGATAGACCCCATTTTTTCATCTAAATAACAGTCATAGTATTCATCATAGATACACTCTCTATGCTCGGGTTTACTTCTTGGTCGCGTATAAGGAAAAACTGGTATGGTGGATTGGTTTAAAAGAAATTGAACGATGGTGGCCGTTTTATAGCTCGCCTCTGCAATGAGATGAGTGGGATTAAAAAGAGTAATCTTTTTAAATAGTAATCGAAATACTTGCGTATAGTGGGTATTTCTAGAGTAGACACTATAAGCTAATATCCACCCCCTTGCGATTGCAAGCTGTTTGAATAGTATAGGCAAAAACTTGCTTATGACCCCTTTATGAAACTACCTTGCATTCGGATTATTGGGACTGATTGTTTGGGACTTTGTTAAGGTCTCTTTTTTTATAAATTCAAAGTTTCCATTATTAAAAAAGGTATAAGACTGTTATAATGTAGCTAACAAATTTAGAGGAGTTCGGTTTATGCAAAAGAAAAAGAGTTTTTTTTATTGTTTGTTAATAGGGTTCCTGTTCAGTCTTTATACTTGTTCTAACTTGATGGTAGAAGCAACTTCTGATCCTTTCATTCCACGACCTGCCCTTCCGTCAGACTTAAAGAAAGTAGAGAAATCTACAAACTCTGATGACGAATCATCCGTTGGTGAGAATGAGGAAAGAGCATCTAATAAAGCAATGGAACAAGGTTTGTTTGAAACGGATATTGTTATTTATCCCCTTAATGAGTTTGAAAATCAAGAATCACTAGATAACTTTGCCAATTATGTAAAGAATGATGCAAGTCTGAATGATCAGATAATTTTAGAGGATGTCTCTGAAGAGAGTCGCTTTTTACTTTCAGCTAATTATCGTGACAGTGCTAAAGAAGATGGTCAACTGATTGTTTTATATTTTCCAGTCAATATTGCCGATCAAAGTCAAGCCCAAGAAGTCTTAGATAAACATCTATTATATTATCCTGATTTGTTTGAAAAAGGTGAATTGGCATCACAAGGTGATGGATATGATCTGGCTTTTGCTTTGAAAGTTAATGCCAACGCAGATGGCTTTGGTATAGATACAGCTAAGCAAGAAATTGAATACTATGATCAAAGAGAGCCTTATCAGTATGAATTAGAATCAAATGGTGATGACCCTTATCGTCAAGCCATTGAAGAACGTTTTCCTGGTGAATTCAGTTTTGAAAGTGTAGAAGAAAATGGCAAAACGTTAGTGACACTTCGCCAACTACCTTTATCTGAGCGGCAAGCGAGTGTAGAAAGTGATGATAACGGCTCAAACATGGCAGGAAATCTATTTTCTCAATTCAACACCAAAGTTGATGACTATTTAACACAGATAAACTTAAAGGAAAAGTTAATGAACCTAGGGATTTCTGAAGATAATGTTTCTATTGTAACTATAGGAGTTGCAGTTGTTTTATTCCTTTTAGGAATTGTCTTAATTGTTTTAGGTTTCCGTCGCTAAATAAGAAAGGAAGAAAATAGAATGAAGAATAAACTTATTAATCTTTTAGTAGTTACCGTTTTAACGTTTGGATGCGTGGGGACAATTTTTGCTCAGGATGACACTGAAAATAAGCCGGACACTGAGCAAACCCTACCCACAAACGAAGGAAATCAGCCTGCACCACAGGAGTCTACGATTGCACCTAGTAAACCTCAAAATGAAACTACAACTAAGCCTAACAATGGTAGCGGTGAGTCTGAAGAGAAAGAAACAACTGTTGCTAACACTACAGTTGAAAGCCCAAAAGAAACAACTGTTCAAACTACAGAAACGACTGTAACAACGGTTGCTAGCCAGCCCCAACCTAATCCAAACCCTAGACCAACTCAACCTTATATTCCAAGTCGCCCACAGCCTTCCAATCGACCAGAAGATATTGAAGTGATTGAGATACCAGAAACAAGTATTGAAATGGAAGAAGAGACGGAAGTAGAAGAAGAGATTGACTTATTTGAGGGAGAATTCATTACTTTTAATGCTAATGTCTTCAAAGAAGAGTCAGAAGCGGATGATTTTATTCAATTGATTGAAGAAGATGAGGCGACAAAAGACCGCTTTATTGCTGAAAAAGAAATCATTGATGAAGACTTTATTTTGGTTCGAGTGACCTATGCAGAAGCTGTTGAAGAAAAAGGACGCTACATTTTATTCTATATTTCGAGTGAATTTGAAACAGAAGAAGCAGCGGAGGAATACTTAGAGAAGGAATTACTGATTTATCCGGATCTTTTTGTTGCTGGAGAAATGATCAAAGTGGACGATAAATTCGATATCATCTTAGGTATTCGACCAGGCACCGAAACCCAAGCGCTAACTTACGATGAAGCAACCTTTGAAGTTCAATATGAGGCAGATCGCGAAGAATATCAATATATCGTTAAAGCTGATGAATTAACCGGTGAGTTTATCGATGAAATTCAAATGGCTGTGGAAGAGGCTTTCCCTGGTGAGTTTACATTCTCTGAAGAAGTTATATCTGATACTGAAAAAGAAGTGACCATGACTCCTCTTGAAATAGAAGAAGAATCAAGTGAAGAGATGGAAAGTTATTTAGAAGACTCAGAAGAAACAACGATGGAAAATTAGAGATTGGTTAAAAAATCGCCCTCAATTTAGATGAGGGCGATTTTTAAATAGCTTAATTAATTAAGCTTTAGAAGGAATTTTTCTAAGTCAGCCATTGAATTGGAGTTTTCCAATTTACTGTCTACTTTACCATCTTTAACAATGAGCAGTTGGGGAACCGTGGAAATTTCAAAGAAATTATCGACAACATCACGGAAATTATCATCCTCCATTCGCTCATCGGCATTATAATAATGATAATTTAGGTTCATTTCTTTAGCTAATTGATTTAACTTAGGTAGAAAAACACGACAATATGGACAAGAATCAAAACCTACATAGATTAGTTTGGCTTCATTTTTAGAATCTTCGATAACTGCTTCATAAGCAGTTTGACCTTCTATTTTAGAAAGGTTAGACATCTTTAAAGGGGCGATACTTACTTCATCGGCATATTTTTCAATCTTGTCTAGCTCTTTATAGACTTTTTCTTTCGTTTCTTTATCTAAGTTTAAAAGAATAAGGTCTTCCTTAAAAGAAACTTGACCATCTTCTCCAATGTAGTCGCTTTTTTCAATCTTGCTTTTTTGATTTGTGATTGGATTTTCTTGTTTGTCTATTTTAGAATCATTTAGTTGGCAAGCAGTTAGTAAGAAACAGACTGACATTAGTAGGAACAATTTTTTATTTAATAATTTCACTGTAAACTTCCTTTCTAAAAAGCTTAGTAATGGTTTAACTCTTATAGAAAATATTTAATTACTTAAGCATGATAATAATTAAATTATATCACTTTTTTAGCAATAATGTTAAGATATATGAGATCGATTCAAGCAAGGGGTGTATTTATGTCCGATCATTATTATAGTCAGCAACCACAAAGCAGTCATGATGAACGTTATATTGAAGCACAGCTTTTTCACCAAAGTTATCAGTTTTCTACCGATGCGGGAGTTTTTTCCAAAGGTAGAGTGGACTTTGGTTCGCGCCTCTTGATAGAAAATTTTTTAAAGCTTAATCAAAGTATAAATTCCGGCCAACTATTGGAGTTAGGCTCAGGTTATGGGCCAATTTCGGTTGCTATTGCTGATCAATCGCAGTCACTTCAAGTGTTGGGTTTGGAAGTTAATCAGCGAGCCTTGGCATTAGCTAAGGAAAATATGCGGTTGAATCGAGTGACAAATCTGGATTTTATACAAGCAGATGTTGTCACTCATAATTTCGAGCCAATTTATGATTATGTTTTAACTAATCCACCTATTCGAGCTGGTAAGACTATTGTTCAGCAATTTGTGACCCAAGCCTATCAAGCACTAAAAGAGGAAGGACAGTTATGGCTGGTTATCCAGAAAAAACAAGGGGCACCCAGTATGAAAAAGTTTATGGAAGAAACATTTGGTAATGTCAGTGAAATCGATCGCTCTAAAGGCTATTGGATTTTACAATCCATCAAGTTGTTTCAAGATTAAACACATTGGTTTTAAAAAGTCATTATTGATTAGAGGGGAAGCGTTTATTTGTTCGATAAAGTTAAAAATTATGTTACTCAGATTTCAGCTCCTATTTATATTGTGCTGACGTTTGTCGTGATTTCCTTTATTGGAGGAATACTATTAGCCACTCCTTTAGCTAGTCGATCAGGTGAATGGACGAAGCTAATTGATGCTTGGTTTACAGCTGTTTCAGCTGTTTGTGTAACGGGAAATGTAACAGTTAACACTACAGACCATTGGAATTATTTTGGACGAACGATTATTCTAGTTTTAATTGAAATTGGTGGACTTGGATTTATGACCTTATGGGTTACCGTTTTTATCTATATGGGCAAGCAAATAAATCTAAGACTGCATAAAGTTTTACTTGAATCTTTAAATATCTCCGATATTTCTGAAGTTAGAAATCTTTTGAGCTATATCATCCAATTCTCTTTGATTGTACAGATTATTGGGGCGGCTTTATTAGGAATTGACTTTATTCCACGCTTTGGCTGGTTAAAAGGAACTTATTATGCCATCTTTCATAGTGTGTCCGCCTTTTGTAATGCCGGTTTTGATTTGTTGGGAGATTCTATGATTGGTTTCCAAGACAATCCTTTAGTTCTCCTAACTTGTATGGGTTTGATTATCATTGGTGGATTAGGTTTCATTGTTTGGCGAGATTTGCTAACCTTTTATCGCAATCGTAAATTATTGTGGCATACTAAAATAGTTTTGACTACAACGGCTATTTTACTCCTTTTAGGAACAGTATTATTCGCTCTAACTGAACAACCTAGTCCTTTGTTTAAGGACCAACCCTTCTTTATTAGACTTGTAAACTATCTTTTTCTAGCGGTGACACCACGAACCGCTGGTTTTTCGAATGTGGACTATACCGCTTTATCATCTGCCGGCATTTTCTTAACCATTGTCTTAATGTTTCTAGGCGCTTCTTCGGGATCCACCGGGGGTGGGGTTAAGACCACTACTTTAGCAAGTCTTTTAATTTTTTCTTCTTCAGCTATTCGTCGTAGAGGATCGGTTATCTTTAAGCGTACCATCCCTGAAGGAGCTATTTTGAAGGCCATCTTTATTTTAATTTCAGGCTTAAGCTTAATTACCTTTGTCACCATGATCTTGTTAATAACAGAAACAATTCCTCCAGGATTCGGCATCGAATATGTAGTAGTAGAAGTTGTCTCTTGCTTTTCAACAGTTGGTTTAAGTATGGGTTTAACCCCTAATTTAACTGGTATTGGTAAAACCGTTTTAATTTTTATGATGTTTATTGGTCGAATCGGGTTGTTAACTATTTTTTGGTCAGCGAGTATGGGAAGAAAGCCATCAAAGATTAAATACCCGCATGGTAACTTGATGATAGGATAGAAAGGGAGAAACTTTCATGAAAAAAGAAATCACAGCAGTTTTAGGTCTCGGATTATTCGGAACATCCTTAGCCAAAACTTTAGCGGAAAACCACAAGCAAGTAATCGTGATTGATCGCGACATGGAGCTAGTTGAAGCTATTGCTAGTAAGGTGGAAGTAGCTGTACAAGGTGACTTTACCAAGTATGAAGTATTAAAAGAAGCCGGAGTTGGTGAAGCACAAATGGCAATTATTGCCTCCTCTTCAAAGTTTGATAATACGATTACTACCTTATTATCTTTGCAAAAGTTAGAAGTACCGACCATTATCGCAAAAACGCGCAAAGAAGAGTATAAAGAAGTGCTTTTGAAATTAGGCGTTGATCGCGTTATTTTACCCGAAACAGATATGGGGATTCGGATTGGTAATGAACTGACCAATGATTCGGTACTCGATTTAATTCAATTAGACGCTCAGAGCCACATTGTTGAATTTACCGCTCGTAAGAATTGGATAGGGAAGACGATTGAAGAAATAAATTTTAGAAGCCGTTATGATATTAATTTGATTGCGATTAAGTCTCGTATTGAAGAAGGATTTGATATTAACGTCAATCCAGACTTTATTATTGAAGAAAGCGACCTCTTTGTCGGCTTAACCAACACCAATAATGCGAAAGTTTTATTAGAAAAAGAAATTTAAGATTTTATATTTATAAGACCACTTGCTAATTTAATTCGAGTGGTCTTTTGCTTTTAAAGTCTGAGAAAGAAAGTCTTGACTTTGATAAAAAATAAGTGTAATATTGAATAACGCATAGCGTGAACATTGAATTCAAAATGGCACCGAAATATTGTCCGGTCGGCGATTTTGGCAGAGTAAACAAAAGATTGAGGAAGCTTAGGCGATTAAAATCAATTCTTTTGTCTTTTTTTTGCCCTTAAAAAGGACAAAAAGTATTTTGTTATCAAATTATAATATTTGTAAACATATTGTAATCTGCCGGTCGATAGTTAAAGCAAGCCCAGAAGAATCACCATTCGCTACGTAATATTAAAGAGGGGTGAATTGTTTGAGTCAGCATCATATCGTGAAATATGGTAAAAAAGCAGAACGTCGTAGTTATGCACGAATTGATGAGGTTTTGGAATTACCAAACTTGATTGAAATCCAAACCGATTCCTATCAATGGTTTTTAGAAGAAGGATTAAAGACCATGTTCCAAGATATCTCGCCAATCGTCGATCATACAGAAAATTTAGAACTTTATTTCCATGATTACTCATTTCAAGAGGCTAAATATACAGTAGAGGAAGCTCGTTCCCACGATGCCAACTACTCTAAACCAATCTATGTTAATTTGCGCTTAGTTAATAAGGAATCTGGTGAAGTAAAAGAACAAGAAGTATTCTTTGGCGATTTCCCAATTATGACGGATATGGGAACCTTCATCATTAATGGGGCAGAACGTGTTATTGTTTCACAATTAGTACGTTCTCCAGGTGTCTACTTCCATGATAAAGTAGACAAAAAATCAAGACATACTTTTGCTTCAACCGTTATTCCTAACCGAGGAGCTTGGCTAGAATTTGAAACGGATGCTAAAGGAATTGCCTATGTCAGAATTGACCGGACACGTAAATTGCCAATTACAGCCTTAATTCGTGCACTTGGTTTTGGCGAAGATGACGAGATTGTTGAAATCTTATCTGAAACTACCCTATTGAATGACACTTTAGCTAAAGATGTCCATAAAAACATTTCTGACTCCCGTGCTGAAGAAGCCTTGAAAGATATTTATGAACGCCTACGTCCTGGTGAGCCGAAGACAGCAGATTCTTCACGTAACTTATTAACGGCTCGTTTCTTTGATCCAAGACGTTATGATTTAGCGCCAGTTGGACGTTATAAGATTAATAAAAAACTCCACTTAAAGCACCGTCTTTTAGGAATGACACTCGCAGAAACTTTGGCAGACCCAGAAACAGGTGAAGTACTCTTCACAGAAGGAACTGAACTTTCTGCAGGAGATATTGAACGTTTAATCCCTTACTTAGATAATGGTTTGAATGTTTATACTTATACTCCTTCACCAGATGGTGTGATTGGTGAACCGATTGACTTGCAAGTGGTCAAAGTATACTCCCCTCTTGATTCGGACCGTGTGATTAATATTGTCGGTAACGCTAATCTTGAAGGAGCGCATCACTTAACCCCAGCAGATATTATCGCGTCAATGAACTACTATTTATTATTAAATGAACAAGTGGGCTCAACAGATGATATTGATCATTTGGGCAACCGTCGTATTCGTTCAGTCGGTGAATTACTGCAAAATCAATTCCGTATTGGCTTATCGCGTATGGAAAGAGTAGTCCGTGAAAGAATGTCCTTACAAGATATTTCAACAATGACACCGCAACAGTTAATTAATATTCGTCCAGTTGTAGCGGCTATTAAAGAGTTCTTTGGCTCTTCTCAATTATCACAATTTATGGATCAAACCAATCCATTGGGTGAATTGACTCACAAGCGTCGTCTTTCTGCTTTAGGACCGGGAGGGTTAACACGTGATCGCGCTGGTTATGAAGTGCGTGACGTTCACTACTCTCACTACGGTCGTATGTGTCCAATTGAAACACCAGAAGGTCCAAACATTGGATTAATTAACTCCTTATCTTCATATGCAAAAATAAACCGTTATGGTTTCATTGAAACACCTTATCGTAAAGTGGATAAGGCTAACAAGACCGTTACAGAAGAAATTGCGTATTTATCAGCAGATGAAGAAGATTTATACATCATTGCTCAAGCTAACTCTCGTTTAAATGAAGATGGTACTTTTGAAAATGACACGGTTATGGCTCGTTATAAAGACCAAAACTTAGAGGTCAAAACTAACACAGTCGATTTTATGGATGTTTCACCAAAACAGGTAGTTGCAGTAGCAACGGCATCGATTCCTTTCTTAGAAAACGATGACTCCAACCGTGCTTTAATGGGAGCTAACATGCAACGTCAAGCAGTTCCTTTAATTCGTCCCAAAGCACCGATTATCGGAACAGGTATTGAGTATAAAGCTGCTCACGACTCGGGTGCGGCATTGATTTGCCGACGTCCAGGTCGAGTAACCTATGTGGATGCTGAACGTATTCGTGTGCAATTAGAAGATGGTTCCGTTGATGAATACCGCTTAACTAAATTTGCGCGTTCCAATGCGGGAACATGTTACAACCAACGTCCAATTGTTGTTGTTGGAGATCAAGTTGATGCTAATGAAATTTTAGCAGATGGATCTTCGATGGAAAACGGTGAAATGGCCTTAGGTCAAAACCCATTGGTAGCCTTTATGACTTGGGATGGTTATAACTACGAGGATGCCATCATCATGTCTGAACGTCTAGTTAAAGACGATGTCTATACCTCTATTCATATTGAAGAATATGAATCAGAATCACGTGATACTAAGTTAGGACCAGAAGAAATTACGCGCGAAATCCCTAATGTTAGTGAGGAATCCCTCAAATATTTAGATAAAGATGGAATTATTATGGTCGGTGCGGAAGTACGCGATGGAGATATTCTAGTCGGAAAAGTCACACCAAAAGGTGTGACTGAATTGACAGCAGAAGAACGCCTCTTACACGCTATTTTTGGTGAAAAAGCACGTGAAGTTCGTGACACTTCCTTAAGAGTTCCCCATGGTGGTGGTGGAATTGTGCACGATGTTAAGGTATTCACTCGTGAAAATGGCGACGAGCTTTCACCAGGAGTGAATAAATTGGTTCGTGTTTATATTGTTCAAAAACGTAAAATTCAAGTCGGTGACAAGATGGCTGGACGTCATGGAAATAAAGGGGTTGTCTCTTTAATCATGCCGGAAGAAGATATGCCATTTATGCCTGATGGGACACCAGTTGATATTATGTTAAACCCATTAGGGGTGCCTTCAAGGATGAATATTGGACAGGTCTTTGAATTACATTTAGGAATGGCCGGACGTCAATTAGGCATTAATTTTGCTACACCTGTCTTTGATGGGGCGAATGAAGAAGAGGTTTGGGAAACAGTTAGAGAAGCCGGATTAGAACCGGATGCTAAGACAACTCTATATGACGGTCGTACTGGAGAACCATTTGACCGAAAAGTTTCAGTCGGTGTCATGTATATGTTGAAACTCGCACACATGGTCGATGACAAGCTGCATGCACGCTCAACGGGCCCATATTCATTAGTAACCCAACAACCGCTCGGAGGCAAAGCACAGTTTGGTGGACAACGTTTTGGCGAGATGGAAGTTTGGGCCTTAGAAGCCTATGGTGCAGCTTATACCTTACAAGAAATCTTGACTTATAAATCAGATGATGTAGTAGGTCGTGTGAAGACATACGAAGCCATTGTCAAAGGAGAAGCTATTCCCAAACCTGGTGTACCAGAATCCTTCCGTGTATTAGTTAAAGAACTACAAGCTTTAGGATTGGACTTGAAAGTCTTGGACGCTGAAGATAAAGAAATTGAACTATTGGATGATGACGATGAAGATGATGTAATTAACTTTAATGCGCTTGAGAAGTATAAAGAAGATCAAAAAGCCGCTGAAGAAAAGAGCGTCGTTCAAACAAGTGAAACTAATGAAAGTTCAGCCTCAATTACTAGTGGAGATACAACTAAAGAGGACTAGTAATGTCTAAATGCCTTGGAGCCATTGGAGAAAAGGCACTCCATTAATTGGTGGAAACACCAGCTTAAATCAAGAAGGAGGTCGGCCCCTTGATAGATGTTAATAAATTTGATTCCATGAAAATCGGTCTCGCATCCCCAGAAAAAATTCGTTCATGGTCTTATGGGGAAGTCAAAAAACCAGAAACCATCAACTATCGAACTTTAAAACCCGAAAAAGATGGACTCTTTTGCGAGCGTATTTTTGGTCCTACCAAGGATTGGGAATGTTCTTGTGGGAAGTTAAAACGTGTTCGCTATAAAGGTCGCGTATGTGACCGTTGTGGCGTGGAAGTGACTCGCGCTAAAGTTCGTCGTGAAAGAATGGGGCATATAGAATTAGCAGCCCCAGTTACTCATGTGTGGTATTTCAAAGGGATTCCAAGCCGTATCGGCTTGATCCTTGACATGAGCCCGAGACTATTAGAAGAAGTGATTTATTTTGCTTCTTACATAGTTATTGATCCAGGCGATACGGGTCTAGAATATAAATCATTACTCACTGAGACAGAGTATCGTGAGAAAAAACGTGAGTTCGGCAACCGTTTTTATGCCAAAATGGGTGCAGAAGCGATTAAAGAACTCCTACATGCAGTTGATGTAGATGCTGAGATCAGTGGTTTACGAGAAGAGCTTAAAACGTTGACTGGACAAAAAAGAACGCGAGCGATTCGTCGTTTAGATATCTTGGATTCTTTCCAAGAATCAGGAAATAAACCAGAATGGATGGTTATGGATGTTTTGCCAGTTATACCACCTGATTTAAGACCGATGGTTCAGTTGGAAGGAGGACGCTTTGCAACTTCTGACTTAAATGATCTTTACCGTCGAGTGATTAATCGTAACAATCGTTTGAAACGCCTTTTAGATTTAGGTGCACCAAATATTATTGTGCAAAACGAAAAACGAATGTTACAAGAGGCAGTAGATGCTTTGATTGATAATGGTCGTCGTGGACGTGCTGTTACTGGTCCTGGTAATCGTCCATTAAAATCTCTTTCTCACATGCTTAAAGGTAAACAAGGACGTTTTCGTCAAAATCTTTTAGGAAAACGTGTGGACTATTCTGGTCGTTCGGTTATCGTTGTTGGACCGTCTTTAAAAATGTACCAATGTGGAATACCAAAAGAAATGGCCATCGAACTATTTAAACCGTTCGTAATGAAAGAATTAGTAGAACGCGAAATAGCTAGCAACGTAAAAAATGCTAAACGTATGATTGAAGTTCAACATGATGCGATTTGGCCTGTTATTGAAGATGTTATTAAGGAACACCCCGTACTACTTAACCGAGCACCTACTCTTCACCGATTAGGTATTCAAGCTTTTGAACCGGTTTTAATTGAAGGGAAAGCAATTCGTCTACACCCATTAGTATGTAACGCTTATAACGCTGACTTTGATGGGGATCAAATGGCAGTTCACGTACCGTTATCTGAAGAAGCTCAAGCTGAAGCCCGTCTGTTAATGTTAGGTGCACAAAACATCCTAAGTCCTAAGGACGGTAAGCCAGTTGCAACACCTTCACAGGACATGGTGCTTGGTAATTATTATTTAACAATTGAAGAACCGGGACGTGTGGGCGAAGGAATGATTCTAAGCTCCATTTCAGAAGCAGAGATTGCATATCAAAATGGCTATGTGCATTTACATACCCGTGTAGCGATTCCTGCTAAGTCTTTCACTAATAAAACTTTCACTGACTGGCAAAGAGAACGTTTAATGGTTACAACTATTGGTAAATTATTCTTTAACGAAATCATGCCAGATGAATTCCCATATTTAAATGAGCCATCAAATGAGAACCTAACGCAACAAACACCTGATAAGTACTTCTTGGAACCAGGTGTAAACGTTAAAGAAGCTATTGAACAGATGGAGCCTGTGTCACCGTTTAAGAAAAAAGATTTTGGTAATATTATTGCTGAAGTCTTTAAACATTATCATATTACTCAAACATCAATTATGCTAGATAAGATGAAAGATTTGGGTTATAAATATTCTACGCAATCAGGTATCACCGTAGGGGTAGCGGATGTTCTCAGTTTAGATAGTAAAGCAGAAATCTTAGAGAAAGCTCATGCTAAAGTTGATGAGATTACTCGAATGAGACGACGCGGACTTCTAACTGAAGACGAGCGCTATGAAAATGTTATTCGTACATGGGAAAAAGCCAAAGATCAGATTCAAAAGGATCTACAAAAGAGCTTGCCACGTCTAAACCCCATCTTTATGATGTCTGACTCTGGTGCCCGTGGTAATATTTCTAACTTTACCCAGCTAGCCGGAATGCGTGGGAATATGGCGGCTCCTTCTGGGAAAATTATCGAATTACCAATTACATCCAACTTCCGTGAAGGCTTAAACGTTATGGAAATGTTTATCTCCACTCACGGAGCGCGTAAAGGGATGACCGATACGGCCTTGAAGACCGCTGACTCAGGTTATTTAACACGTCGATTAGTTGATGTCGCTCAAGATGTCATTATCCGTGAGGAAGATTGTGGAACAGACCGTGGAGTTGAAATTCGTGAAATTGCCGATGGTAATTCGGTTATTGAGTCCCTAGAAGAACGTTTACAAGGACGTTATGCACATAAATCAGTCATTCATCCAGAAACTGGAGAAGAAATTGTTAAGGCTCAAGAATTGATTACAGATGAGAAGGCTGCAGAAATTATTAAAGCAGGTATTGAAGCTGTAACTATTCGTTCAGTCTTTACATGTAATACTGACCATGGTGTATGTAAACATTGCTATGGACGCAACTTAGCGACTGGATCAGAAGTAGAAGTTGGAGAAGCAGTAGGTACAATCGCTGCTCAATCTATCGGTGAGCCTGGTACTCAGTTAACCATGCGTACCTTCCATACGGGAGGGGTTGCCGGTGGTGGTGATATTACTCAAGGTTTACCACGTATTCAAGAAATTTTTGAAGCGCGTGTTCCAAAAGGACAAGCAACCATTACGGAAGTTGCCGGAGTTGTTACTTCGATTGAAGAAAAATCAAGCGAGCGGTTGAAAGAAATTACCGTTACAGGAGTTACGGATAACCGCACTTATAAAGTGGCTTATGCTGCTCGCCTTAAAGTCAATGAAGGCGATCGTGTAGAACGTGGTCAAGCCTTAACAGAAGGATCAATCGATCCCAAAGAATTATTAGCAGTTACTGACGTCTTAACGGTCCAAAAATACATTATGCGCGAAGTTCAAGCCGTATATCGTGGACAAGGGGTAGAAATTGGTGATAAACACGTTGAGGTGATGGCTCGTCAAATGTTACGTAAAGTTCGTGTAATGGACCCTGCTTCTACATCTATTTTACCAGGGGCCTTAATGGATATCGCAGACTTTGCTAAGGCTAATAAAGACACCATTACAAGCGGGGAAACACCAGCTACGGCTCGACCCGTCTTACTTGGAATTACTAAAGCTGCTCTTGAGACAAAATCATTTATCTCAGCTGCTTCCTTCCAAGAGACAACGCGTGTCTTGACCGATGCGGCCATTCGTGGAGACCGTGACTACTTAATTGGTCTAAAAGAAAACGTCATTATTGGTAAATTAATCCCAGCTGGTACTGGAATGAACAGCTACCGTGATTTGGAAATCCAAACCACTCAAGATACTATTCCTATGCCAACTGAGATAACAGAGGAACCACAGCAAATGAAATAAACAAAATAGATTAAACCCTTCAATTATTGAACTGCTCCCCCAAAAGTAAAACTATTTTAGGGGGAGTTTTTCATAATTGAAGGGTATTTTTATATGATATATTGCAATAATTATTACGACACTTCTGTTAACAAATTCAATTCCTCAATATAACGTTCAAAGGGTGCTTCAAACGCTAGACATTTCCTTGGTCTAGCGTTTACTTTATAGATAGCTTTAAACAAGTCTTGATCCTTTAGCTGTGCGAAATCCGTTTTCTTAGGAAAGAATTCCCTTAGCAAGCCATTGCTGCCTTCATTGGTGCCTCTTTGCCATGCACTCTAGGCATCGGCAAAGTAAAAACCTATCCCTAACTTACTCTCTACTACGTCATAGCAAGCGAATTCTTTTCCTCTATCGGATGTGAATGTTTTAAAGGCTCCTTGTGGTAAGGATTTTGTTAATTGATAAAGCGCTTCTAACATAGATTGTTTACTTCTGTCTGGTGTTTTTATCGCAAAATAGGTACGAGTCTTCCTTTCTGCAAAAGTAGCTAAACATTCTTTGCTTTTTCCTCAAGAAGATACTAGAATATCAAGTTGTCAGTGTCCAAATTCAGTGCGCTTCTTCACCACTTTGGGTCTTTTCTAAACAGAAGTATTGATATCAAATCTTTCTCTTCTTTCTTTCGTTTTTTTAGAGTGACCTTTTCTCTTTAACACCTGCAAGGAAACGGATAAAGTCTCCTTATATATCCAATTATAGAATGTCTTAAAGGAGAAGGTATTTGGGAAAAGTCTTACTTCTATCATCCGTGGTAATATATAGGGCTCATAACAATCTCTTTCATGTGTATGTTTTATAGTAATGACATTTTACATGAATTAAATTTGTTATGAGTTTTATTTTTACTCGTGTTGCATTAAATTTTACAATGCATCATATCAAAACATAACTAGTTATAAAAGAAAATATTAAAAAAGGGATAAATGGAATTATTTTACTTTTAGAAAGATAACAATACAAAAGTCCAAGTGAAGCTGCTAAAAATAAAAAGTAAGGAATAGAGCCTAGGGGAATAAACAATAGAGAAATACAGATGAATTTTAAATCGGCACCTCCCATCCAAGACTGTTCTGTTCTTATAAGAAGAAAGCTGATAAGACAGAAAATAAGAAAATACTGAAAGGGAATAATATTATATGAATAATTATAGAGTAATCCGAGTGTCAAAAAAGAAAGTTGTAGAAAATCAGGAACCCACTGATCAAGTATATCCATGAAGGTCATGAATAGAAAGATAAGTAATAAAATCAGATTAAAAAAAGAAAAAGCAGTGAATAGAAAAAAGAAGAAAGAGCAGAGTCCACCAAACAATTCAAAGTAAAAGTGATTGACACTTATTTTCCGACAGCAAAAATAACAATGCCCCTTCAGTAATAAATATGAAAACAAAGGAAATAACTGCCAAAAGTAGAGTTTGTGCTGGCAATAATCACAAGAAGATCGCGCTTTCCAACTAAAGCTTTTATTTATAATGGAATAAGAAAGATAGTAAACAAAACTCGCTATACAAGATCCAATATAAAAGTACAGTATATGAGTCATCATTAACTCCTTTTATAAGTTATAGGCTTAAATACACGTAAAAAAGAAAAAAAGTGCTAAAAATTATTGACACAAATTAAAAAAGATAGTAAAATGTAATTCCTGCTAGCGAATATCTTGTAAAAAAGCAGATATTTAGAAGAAAATTCAAAAAATCTTCAAAAAGGTTTGACAAAAAGTCTAACCCATGCTAGTATATAGAAGTTGTCACTTATGGCAGCGAAGCTCATTGAAAACTGA